>CALANQ010000263.1 GCA_937926025.1 uncultured Acidimicrobiales bacterium | reverse complement strand
CCAGCGCCCCGCCGGGCACCGGGTGCAGGGCGGGCGTCTCGACCTCCATGAAGCCGCGGTCCTCAAGCCACCGGCGCACCAGCGACACGACCTTGGACCGGGCCTGGAGGGTGCGCCGGGCCTCGTCGGTGACCCACAGGTCGACGTAGCGCTGGCGATAGCGGGTGTCGGGATCGGTGATGCCGTGCCACTTGTCGGGGAACGGCCGGCGGGTCTCGGCCAGGACGGCCCACTCCAGGACCTTCACCGACAGCTCGCCCTTGCGGGTGGTCATCACCTCGCCGGTGACGCCGATCCAGTCGCCGAGCGACAGCTTCCCGAACAGCTCGAACTCGGGCGTGTCGTTGGCGGTGGCGAACAGCTGGATGCGCCCGGTGGAGTCCGCGAGCTGGCCGAACGCCAGCTTGCCCTGGCCCCGGCGCAGCATCAGCCGCCCGGCGACCACGACGCGATCACCCGTCTCGACGCCCGCCTCGAGGTGGCCGTACGCCTGCTTGAGCCCGGCCGCGGTGGCGTCGGGATCGAAGCGGTAGGGCACGGACGGACGGTCGTTCACGGGGTTCCTCGTCGACGGGCGCAGGAGCGCGGGAGCATCCAGCCTGCCCGCTGGGCACCGCTCCGGCCCAACCTTCTCTCCCCCATCCGACCGGCCTGCGAGCGAGGAGATCTAGTTGTTCCGCTCGAAGACCACGCGGAGGCCGTGGAGGGTGAGCCACGGCTCGACCTGCTTGATGGACGCCGTGTACGGCGCGATGAGGGCGGCCAGACCGCCGGTGGCGACCACCACGGGGTCGCCGAGCTCGTCGGCGAGACGGCGGCAGATGCCGTCGACCTGACCGGCGAACCCGAACACCGCACCGGACTGGATGGACTCCACGGTGGTGCGGCCGATGACGCTGCGGGGCTCGACCAGCTCCACCCGGCGCAGGGCGGCGGCCCGCGTGTAGAGGGCGTCGAGGCTGATCTCCACGCCGGGAGCGATGGCGCCGCCGAGGTACTCGCCCTTGGCCGAGAGGGCGTCGTAGGTGGTGGCGGTGCCGAAGTCGATGATGATGGCCGGCCCGCCGTAGAGGTCCAGGGCGGCGACGGCGTTGGCGATGCGGTCGGCGCCCACCTCCCGCGGGTTCTCGGTGAGGATGGGCAGCCCGGTCTTGACGCCGGGCTCGATGACCACCGGCCGGAACCCGAAGTACTTCTCGGTCATCTCCCGGAACGCGGCCGTGGTCCGGGGCACGACGGACGAGATGGCGATGCCGTCGATGTCGTCGTCGAACGAGAACCCGTGGAACCCGAGGAACTCCTGCACCACCAAGGCGTGCTCGTCGGAGGTGCGCTCGGCGTTGGTGGCGATGCGCCAGTGGTCGAGCAGGCCGGCCTCGGCCGGGCTGTCGCCGACGGGGCCGTCGACGTCGTCATCGTCACCGAAGAGGCCGATCACCGTCTGGGTGTTGCCGATGTCGATGGCCAGGAGCATCGTCAAAGCCTCGTCGCAGGGAGCCCTGGTCCGCCAACCGGCGGGTCCGCCGGGCGCACCGGCCCGACCCGCTCGCCCGGGTTCACCAGGACGGCGAGGAGCAGCAGGGCCACCACCACGGCCACCACGATGCCGGCGTAGGCCGCCTGGGACAGCCCTTGGATCCAGCGGACCACCGGGCTGGTGCGTCGGCGCGGCGGGGCGGGGGGACCGCGGCGGTGATGGCCTTGTACTCGCGGATCGGGTCGGTCACGGTGCGGCCCACCAGGCTTCGAGGCGGCCGATGCGGTGGGGCTGGAGACCCCACCCCCGGGCCCAGTCCCGCCACTGGGCCACGGTCTCGGGGGCGACAGCGTCGCTGAGCGACGGGTCCAGCACCACCAGCTGGGCCGGGGTCTGCCCGTCGTCGAACGGGGCGAGGGCGTCGACGGCACCCGGGAAGTAGGGGGCGACGGCCTCGCTGTAGATGAGGATGCGCTGGGGCTCCACGCCGTCGGCCCGGGCCTCGGCCGCCATCTGGCGGTAGTCGCCGGCGGGCAGGGTGGCGAGCTGCGCCGTGGCGACCAGCCCCGATCCGGCCAGCACCGCCAGGGCGACGGCGGCCAGCACGGGCGCAGGCGCCCGCCCCGATCGGCCCCCGGCCACCAGGCGCTGCACCTGCTCGGTGAGCCCGATGGCGACCAGCAGCACGAGCGGCGCGGTCCAGATGGCCCGGTAGTGCGGGAGCGCCACCGGCGATGCCATCGCGGAGATCACCAGGCTGAGGGTGGCGCCGAGCAGGTACACCACCACCAGGCGCCGGCGGCTGAGCAGCACGCACCCCAGCCCGACCAGCAGGGCGGCCACCAGCAGCGGGCCGTCGGCATCGAGCTGGTACTTGAGGTGCGCCCACCACGGACTGCGGACGTACACGTCGGAGCCGAGCACGAGGAGGTGGCCGCCCTTGGCCCGGTCGGCCGGGAACCGGAGCGTCTGGTCGATCTGGTCGAAGGCCCGGCGGCCGAACACGGCGAACGGCAGGAGGAACGCCACCACGGCGGTCCCCGCCACGGTCGCCGCCTCGGCAGCCAGGCGCCGCCGACCCCACGCGTACGCCACCCCGATGACCAGCACCGGCACCAGCACGACCAGCGCGTTCAGCTTCGACGCGCCCGCCAGCCCCAGCGCGGCACCGGCCGCCGCCGCCCACCGCCACCCACCGGAGGCCACCCACCGCCAACCGAGCCAGAGGCCCACCAGCACGAGGGTCCCGGCCACGGCCTCGAGCAGCCCGTAGCGGTCGATGCGCAGGTCGGCCACGCTCCAGCCGCCCACCACCATCGAGCGCGGGATCACGGCGAACAGCCCGGCCGCCACCACGCCCGTCCACCAGCCGGCGACCCGGCGGCCGAACGCGAACAGCACCGCCATCGACACCAGGAACGCGAGGGCCGACACCGTCCGCACCGCCGCCAGGTCCCGGCCCAGCAGGACCTGGGCTCCGCCGAAGAGGAGCTTGGCGAACGGCGGGTGCCCCAGGTTGGGGTCGACGCCCTGGTGCACCAGCACCCAGCCGGCCTGCGCGTAGGCGTCCTCGTCGAGCTTCCAGTCGGAACGGTCGAGCCGCCAGAACGCGGAGAACACCCCGAGCAGGCCGACGGCGGTGAGCGCCGCCAGCCCGTACCGCGGCGGCCCCTCCCCGGCAGCCGCGCCCGGCGCCGTCACGCCCGGCGGCTTCCCATCAGTGCACCTCGATGTCGAGGCCGATGTCGAGCACCGGCGACGAGTTGGTGAGCGACCCGCTGGACACCACGTCGGCGCCGGTTTCGCCGTAGGTGCCCACCGTCTCCAGGGTGATCCCGCCGGAGACCTCGAGCAGGGCCCGTCGGGTGCCGTGGGCGACGGCGTGCTCCTTGGCCACCACCACGGCGGCCCGCACCTCGTCGGGGGACATGTTGTCCAGCAGCAGGGCATCGGCGCCGGCGTCGAGCGCCTCCACCACCTGGTCAATGCGCTCGCACTCCACGTGCACCGTGCGGCCCGGCCAGCGGTCGCGGGCGGACCGGACCGCCTCGACGATGCCGAGGGCGGTGAGGTGGTTGTCCTTGAACATCACCCAGTCGCTCAGGTTGCCCCGGTGGTTCCGGGCGCCACCGGCGCGGACGGCCGCCTTCTCCAGCGAGCGCAGCCCCGGGGTGGTCTTGCGGGTGTCCCAGACACGCAGCGGCGCCGCCGCATCGACGAACGCCCGGGTGCGGGTGGCGATGCCGCTCAGGTGGCCGAGGAAGTTCAGCGCGGTGCGCTCTGCGGTGAGGATCGACGCCAGCGGACCGGTGACCACGCCCAGCACCTGCCGGGCATCGACCCGGTCGCCGTCGGCCACCTGCCAGGTGACCGCCACGTCGGGGTCCACCTGGCGGAACGCCTCGGTGGCGCAGGCCGTCCCGGCGATGACGCCCGCCGTCCGCACCACGAACTCGGCGCGGCCCAGCGCCTCGGCGGGCAGCAGCGACGCGCTGAGGTCGCCGAGGGGCAGCAGGTCCTCGTCGAGCGCCCGACCGACCAGCTCGGCCACGAGGCGCGCCGGCACGTCGTAGGGCCCGGCCGCCATCAGCAGCACCCGTTCGGGTGGGAGCGGGCCATGGTCGATCCTCCGTGCGGCGGGCGGTGCGGCCGGTGCGAGCGGCCCCGGTGGCCGGGGCGGGTCACCCGGCGTCGAGGGGAAGGTAGCCGAACAGGTCGAACGCGTTGCCCGGGTGCGCCGAGGTCAGACCCACGAACGTGCCGGCCGCGCTGTCGGACGGCACATCCACCTCGTACGCCAGGTCGTCGAACGCCACCTTGACCACATCGCCCCGGCGGACGACCCGCACCGAGGTGGCCCGGTGCGGGGCTGGGAACGACTGGAGGATCTGCGGCGCCGCCGCGCCCCGCTGCCACCGCAGGTCCCACCCCGTGGCGCCCCCGGTCGTCACCAGCCACAGCCCCTTCGTGCCGTCGGACGAGGCCGACAGCACCAGCCCGGTCCCGCTGCTGGCCTGGACGACCTGGGCCTGCACCAGCACATCGCTGGTCCCGGCGTCGACGGTGGCGGTGACCTGGTCGCCCGTGGACCGGAGCTGGCCGTCCTCGACGACGAGCGACGCGCTCCCCACCTGCCACGTCCCGAAGCCGGGCACCTCGCCCAGGGGGCCGCCTCGGTCGAAGTCGTCGACGATGGCGCTGCGCGGCACGGGGAGCACCCGCCACGCGCCGCCGGGGACCTCGCCGCCGTCGGATGCGCGGGCCTGGATCACCAGGACCGCCCCGACGACGACCACCGCGGCGGCCACCACACCGAGCACGATCCGCTTCCGACGAGGCAGCGGGCGGGGTGGACGGACCCGCAGCGCCGGCGCCTTCACCGCGTCGGGCCGGGCGGACACCTCAGCGTGGTCCGACATGGTCGGTAACGTACCCGCGTGCGCGTGGTGAGGTCCGGGTTCGGACGGTGGGTGCTGGCCGCGACGGCCATCGGCGCGATCGTGCGCATCGCCTGGCTCGTGAACCAGTGGAACCAGCCCATCGGGTTCGAGGACGCGTTCTTCTACCACCACCAGGCCAACCTCCTCGCCGACGGCAAGGGCTTCATCAGCCCGTTCCCCTACCTGGGCGCCGGCATCAGCTCCCCGGCCGCCGAGCACCCGCCGCTCTTCTCGCTGTACCTGGCCGTCTGGTCGTTCCTCGGCGCCACCTCGGTGGGCTGGCACCAGGTGGCGACCACCCTGCTGGGCATCGCCACCGTGCCGCTCATCGGCCTCGCCGCCAGGGAGGCCGGCGGCGAGCGGGTCGGCATCATCGCCGCCGTCATCGCCGCCATCTACCCCCACCTCTGGTACCAGGACGGCATCGTGTGGGCGGAAGCCTCGGCGCAGGCTGCGGTCGCGCTGTTCATCCTGGTGGCGTACCGGTACGTGCGGCGGCCGTCGGTGCGCACGCTCGGCGCCCTCGGCCTGGCGGGAGCGATCGCGGCGATGACCCGGACCGAGCTGGTCCTGCTCATCCCCCTGGGCGTCATCCCCCTTGCCCTCTGGACCCAGGGCCTCCCCCGGCCCCGCCGGTGGCGGTGGGCGGCCATCGGGGTGGCCGCCGGGTTCGCCGCCCTCGTGCCGTGGATCGCGTTCAACCTGATCCGCTTCGACCAGCCCACCACGCTCTCGTCCAACGTGGGCCTCACGCTCGCCAGCGCCAACTGCGACAGCACCTGGTACGGGCCCAACATCGGCTACTGGGACTTCAGCTGCGCCGAGGCCGCCGGCACCCGAGAGGGCCTCACCGGCGGCGACCCGTCCGATGTCGACGCCGCCGCCCGGAAGGAGGCGCTGGACTACATCAGCGCCAACAAGGGCCGGCTCCCCGCCGTGCTCGCCGCCCGGATGGCCCGCATCGCCGGCGTGTGGGACCCCCGCGAGCAGGTCCAGATCGACATCATCGAGCACCGGCCCGAGCCCGTCGCCCAGGCCGGGGTCACGCTGTGGTGGCTGGTGCTGGTGCTGGCCGGCTTCGGGGTGGCCGCGCTCCGCCGGGCCCGCATCCCCAGCTGGCCCGCCGTCGCCCCGGTGGTGGTGATGCTCATCGGGGTGCTGAGCGCGTTCGCCAGCACCCGGTACCGGGCCAGCGCGGAGCCGGCGATGGTGGTGCTGGCCGCCGCGGGCTTCGTCGCGCTCCTCGACCGGTGGTTCGCCCGTCAGCGGACCGAGGTCACGCGCTGATCAGCCACCCGGCGAACGCCACCAGCAGGAACAGGGCGACCACCGCCACGACGCCGACCTGGATGCGCCAGTCGGGGTCGGAGCTCACCTCGGCGGCCAGGAGCGCCGCCGGACCCGAGCCGCGTCCGGACCCGTCGTCCACCGGCAGGGCCAGCACGGTGCCGTCGCCGCGCTGCACCCGGATGGCGCCCAGGGCCCGGACATCGGCCCGGAGCGCCTCGGGGGTGACGGTCACGCCGTCGTCCTTCAGGCGGCCGGCGAGGTCGCGCAGGCCGGCGACGTCGCCGGCAGCAAGCTGCTGGCGGACCCGGGCCCGGCGGCCCTCGGCACCGGCCATCAGTTGAACCCTCGAGCGTCCTGCTTGAGCGCCGTGTCCACGCTGACCGCGGCGGCCACCACCAGCGACCGCAGCGGGTCCTCCAGGGGCCGGTGGATCTGCACCACGTAGTTGTCGGCCTGGGTAAACATCGCCCGGGTCAGCCCGGAGAACGTCTTGGTGATGCGGCCGATCTCCTCGCCGTTGAAGTCCTGGATGTTCCAGTTCCACGCCCGCCAGTTCTCGCCGTTGATCATCCCGAACTTCTGGTCGTTGGAGACGAGGGCGAAGCGGATCTTGCCCATCATGTTCTCCTGGATGATCTGGCCCACCTCGTTGCCGCCCGCGTCCTGCACGATGATCTTGGACTTCATCACCTTGGCGGGCCGGGTGAGCTGGAGGACCACCTGGTGGTGCTGGTCCAGGACCTGCAGCTTGTGGGTGAAGAACTGATCGTAGGAACCGAGCAGGCGCATGGCCTTCTTCGCCGCGCTCTGGCCCACCTGGCGGACGGCGCCGATCTGGTTGCCGTTCTGATCCGAGATGGCGTACTCGTTGTTGAGCTCGATGAGCTTGGCCTTCTGGTTGACCACCAGCACCGGCTCGTTCATGAGGTGGCCGCCACCCGTGACCTGACCGGGCGTGATGCCGGCCTTGGCCAGATCCGACGCGATCTTCTCGGGCGACACGTCGCGCACCGGCACCTTGGCCGGCGCCGTGACGGGGTCGACGGACTGCTTGCCGTGCGAGCTGACCTGATCGGTCCAGGTGGTGCCGTCGAACCAGCGGTACTCGTGGCGCCCCATCGGGTCGGGGTACCAGTTGGGCTGGTGGCCGCCGGTGCCGGTGTCGCTCATCGGGGCTCGCTCTCCAAGGTCGCGGTCGGAGGCCCCGACGATACCGGCCTGGTGGATCGTCCGAGTTCCCGACTCCCGGCTCGGCCGTGCCGGCCGGCCGGGCGACCCCGGCGGGGCGACCCGGGCCCCGGGACCCGCGTCAGGCGAAGACGATGCGGTGGGCGAAGTCGACGCTGGTCTCGGGGAAGTCGTCACGGGTGTGGGCGCCGCGGCTCTCCTCGCGCCGGCGGGCGGCGTCGACCGCGGCCCGCGCCACCGTGGCCAGGTTGCGGACCTCGTGGTCGGCCACCGTGTCGGCCCGCGGCGCAGCCAGCACGTCGGCCACCACCTTCGCCGCCTGGTCCAGCGACGACGCGTCGCGCAGGACGCCGGCGTGGGCGGTGAGCTCGCGCTGCATCTGGTTCCGCAGCGCGGCGGGGTCCTCGGTCGGCCCGTCCGCCGTCTCGATCGGCTCGAGGTGCACGAACCGGCCGCCGATGACCCCCGCCGGCACCTGGTCCGGCAGATCGGGGTCCATGCCGAGCACGGTCCGCATCGCCCCCGACGCCTCGGGCCCCGACGCACCGGCCTCGATGGCCTCCACGGCCCGAGGACCGAAGACCATGCCCTCCAGCAGGGAGTTCGACGCCAGGCGGTTGGCCCCGTGCACGCCCGAGCACGACGCCTCGCCGGCGGCCCACAGGCCCGGCAGCGACGACGCGCCCCGCAGGTCCGTGACGATGCCGCCGCAGGTGTAGTGCGCAGCCGGGGCCACGGGCAGCCAGTCCTTCGCCGGGTCCAGGCCCACGGCCCGCAGCTCCTTGGCGATGTTGGGGAACCGGGTGTCGAACGACTCCAGGCCGGTGGCGTCCAGGAACACGTGGTCCGCGCCGAGCTCCAGCATCCGCCGGGTCTCCGCGCGCGACACCACGTCGCGCGGCTGGAGCTCGTCGACGAAGCGCTCGCCGGTGGTGTCGCGCAGCAGCGCGCCGTGGCCCCGGAGCGCCTCGGTGAGCAGCGGCCGGGGCATGGCCTCCACCGACAGGGCGGTGGGGTGGAACTGGGTGAACTCGATGTCGGCCACGGCCACCCCGGCACGCAACGCCATGGCGATGCCGTCGCCGGTGGCCTCCAGCGGGTTGGTGGTGACGGCGTAGAGCTGCCCGGCGCCGCCGGTGGTGACCAGCACGTTGGTGGCCCGGACCTCGTGCACCGACCCGTCCGGGAAGCGGGCGGTCACGCCGCGGCAGCGACCGGCCTCCACGATGAGCTCCAGCGCGAAGGCGTGCTCGTGGATGGCGGCCATCGTCAGCTGGACCGCCTCCACCAGCGCCCGCTCCACCTCGGCGCCGGTCTGGGATCCGCCGGCGTGGACGATGCGGGCCAGCGAGTGGCCGCCCTCCCGGGCCAGCTCGAGCTGCCCGTGCGTGTCCCGGTCGAAGATGGCACCCAGCGAGATGAGCTCGTTGACGCGGAGGGGACCCTCGTCCACCAGCACCCGGACGGCCTCGATGTCGCACAGCCCGGCCCCGGCCTTGAGCGTGTCGGCCAGGTGCAGGTCGGTGGAGTCCGGGTCGCCGCCGAGCACCGCGGCCACGCCGCCCTGCGCCCAGCGGGTGGTGGCCTGGGGCAGCTCGCCCTTGGTCAGCACCCCGACGCGCATCTTGTGGGTGTCGGCCGCCCGCACCGCCGCCGAGAGGCCGGCGACCCCGCTCCCCAGGACGAGCAGGTCGAGTTCCGTGTCGGTCATCCGAGCAGTCTGGCCCGCAACGCCCCCGACCCGCACCCTGATCGCCCACGCCCTCGCCCACCGACCGCCCACCGATCGGGTCACCGGTGGTCGCCCGGCAACGAGCCGTGACCCGAAGGGGTCAGGCGGGGACCTCGTGGTAGCGGCGGGGGGCGGGGGTGTGCAGGGCGGCGAGAGCGGTGGCGGTGGCCTCGTCGACGATGCCGTTGGCGGTGTCGACGTGGACGATGGCCGGGGCGTAGGCGGCCAGCTCGGCGTCGTCGTAGTCGGCGTAGCTGATGAGGATGACCTTGTCGCCGGGCGCCACCAGGCGGGCGGCGGCGCCGTTCAGGCAGATGTCGCCCGAGCCCCGCTGGCCGGCGATGACGTAGGTCTCGAGCCGGGCTCCGTTGTCGATGTCGACCACCGCGACCTGCTCGAACTCCACCAGGTCGGCGGCGTCCATCAGGTCCTGATCGACCGTGACCGACCCGACGTAGTGCAGGTCGGCGTCGGTCACCGTGGCGCGGTGGATCTTCGACTTCATCATCCGTCGTCGCATGCTGAGCCCCTCGTGCTGGTGGACGCCGGCTGCCCGGTCGCCCCCGTCTGGAACCCCCTCAGTATGCCGGGAACCGTTTGTACCAGTACAAATCGCAGGCCGCCTGGGCCGACAGCCCCTCCGCACCCCGAGCCGAACTTCGTAGGCCGGAGCGACGATCCCGTTGCCCCCACCTACGAAGTCCGAAGGAGCCGGCAGCCGTCGGGCGGACTTCGTAGGCCAGGGCGACGGTTTGGTCGTGCTCACCTACGAAGTTCGGAGGGGGGTGGGGGTGGTGGGTCAGGAGGTGACGGCGATGTTGTCGAGGAGGCGGGTGGTGCCGAAGCGGGCGGCGACGAGGAGGCGCTGGTGGCCGGAGACCTCGGTGGCGGGCTCGAGGGTGGCGGCGTCGACGAGGGCGGCGTAGTCGAGCACGGCCTCGGGCTCGGCGGCGACGGCACCGGCCACGACCGCCTCCACCGCGGCGACCGACCGCTCGCCCCGGGCGGCGGCATCGACGGCGGCGACCAGGGAGCGGTGCAGGACCGGGGCGGCGGCGCGCTGGGCGGGCGACAGGTAGACGTTGCGGCTGGACATGGCCAGGCCGTCGTCCTCCCGGATGATCGGGCAGCCGACCACGGTGACGGGCATCGAGAGGTCGAGGGCCATGCGGCGGACGACGGCGAGCTGCTGGTAGTCCTTCTCGCCGAAGTAGGCCCGGCACGGTCCCACCAGGGAGAAGAGCTTGGCGACGACGGTGGCGACGCCGGCGAAGTGCTCCGGCCGGGCCGCCCCCTCGAAGCGGGCGGTGATGTCGGCGACGGTGACGGTGGTGAGGATCGGCGTCGGGTACATCTCCTCCACCGAGGGCACCAGCACGTGGCCCACGCCGCAGTCGTCGGCCAGGGCGAGGTCGCGGTCGAGGTCGCGCGGGTAGTCGGTGAGGTCCTCGTTGGCCGCGAACTGGAGGGGGTTGACGAAGATCGAGGCCGCCGCCAGGTCGCACTCCCGGGTGGCGGCGCGCATCAGCGAGCCGTGGCCCTCGTGCAGGTACCCCATGGTGGGGACGAAGCCGACGGTGGCACCGCCGGCGCGGGCGGCGTCGAGCGCGGCCCGGAACGACTCGATGGTGGCGTGGACCTCGGGCACGTCAGCCCTCCTCGTCGATGTCGGCCTCGATGGCCGCCTCGATCTCGGCCTCGACGTCGGCCTCGGGGTCGGTGGCACCGGCTTCACCCCCGGCGACGGCGTCGCCGCCAGCGTCGGTGGCGGCGATCCCTGGGGGGAGGCCGTCGTCGCTGACCAGGCGGCGGGCCGCGGCGGCCATCGCCAGGTAGGCGGGGCGCTCCGAGGGGTCGATGGCGGCCAGGTGGCGGGCCACGGTGTCCCAGTCGCCGCGGGCGACGGGGCCGGTGAGGGCGGCGGCGGGCCCGACCTCGGCCACGTTCTGGAGGGCGCCGGCGGCCAGGTGCAGGTAGGCCTCCCCGGGCACGCCGATGCCGCCGGCGATGCGGTGCACCTGGCCCAGGAGCGCCACCACGTGGTTGGACGCCACCACGGCGGCCGCGTGGTAGGCGGCGCGGTCGGCGTCGGCCACCTCGAACCACCGGCCGCCCAGGTCGGCGGCGACCCGCTGGGCCAGCGGGTCGCCGGCCACGGCGAACCAGGCGCCCACCAGGCGGTCGGCGCCGCGCTCGGGGTCGGGCAGGGCGACGAGCGGGTGGACGGCGGCCCGGCGGGGGTGCCCCGCCAGCACGTCGAGCCCGAGGGAGCCGGCCGCGTGGGCGATGACCGGCTGGTCCGACGGCTCGATGGCGGCGGCGACCTCGGCGATGGCGGCGTCGGGCGTGGTGATGAGCACCAGGTCGGCGCCCGCCCCCGCGCCGGCCAGGTCGTCGGATCGGCCGAGGAGGCCGACGACCTGCCACCCGGCGCGGTTCAGCGCCGACGCCAGGGACCGTCCGGCCCGGCCCGGTCCGATCACCCGCAGGCGCGGCGCCACGGTCACGTCTCCTCCGGCTCCCAGCCGGTGAGCGGCTCGACCTGGCGCACCTGCCCCTGCGCCCGGTCGTACACGGCGGGGGCGACCAGCTCGGGGGCGAGGTCGCGCAGCGGCGCCAGCACGAACGTCCGCTCGGACCACCGGGGGTGCGGGATGACGAGGTCGGGCTCGTCTACGGTCACATCGTCGATCCAGATGATGTCGACATCGAGCGTGCGCGGCCCCCAGCGCTGCGTCCGCACGCGCTGGGCGCCGGACTCCAGCCGATGGCACACGGCGAGCAGCTGCCGCGGGGTGAGGTCGGTCTCCAGCTGGACCACCAGGTTCAGGAACCGGCCCTGGTCGGGTCCGCCGACCGGATCGGTCTCGTACACGGGCGACACGGCGACCACCGAGGTGCCGAGGGATCCGACGGCCTCGGCGAGGAACTGGCGGCGGTCGCCGAGGTTGGAGCCGAGCGACAGGAAGGCGCGGGTCATCGGACCCGGCGGATCCGCACGCCGGAGGTGGCCAGCGCGTGGGGCACGGGCGGGCGCAGCTTGCGGACCCCGACGGTGACGGCGAGGACCCGGGGGTCCGCACCCAGCACCGCGGCGGCGAGCTCGGCGGCGAGGTGCTCGAGCAGCTGCGGCTCGCCCTCGTCCACGACGGTGGCGACCACGTCGCAGAGCGCGCCGTAGTCGATGGTGTCGGCCAGGTCGTCGGACCGGCCGGCCGGGCCGAGGTCGGCCTCGACGTCGAGGTCGATCTCGAGGGGCTGGGCGCGGTGGCGCTCCTCGGGGAGGGCGCCGCAGATGCCGACGAGCTGCAGGCCCCGGAGCTCGATCAGGTCGATCGGGCCCGGTCCCGCATCCGGGCCATCAGCCATGGTCGGCGAGGTCCATGGCGACGGCGACCAGCTCCCGGGCGGGCGGGCCCAGCTGGCGCTGGAGCAGCCGCTCGGTGAGCGAGATGGCCTTCGGGCCCGAGGGCACCAGCCCGGTCCACACCAGGTAGCCGGCGATGATGCCCGAGAGGCGGTCGCCCAGCTCCTCGCCGTGGATCAGCACCTTGGCGTCGGGGGCGGCGAGCAGCGACCGGAGCTCCGGGAAGAAGGCCTGGAGGGAGGTGGCCTCGTCGGCGTGGTTGCCGAAGGGCCGGTGCTGCCAGACCACGCCGAGCTCGTCGTAGTTGTGGAGGTTGGCCGGCGACGGGATGATCGAGATCACCGGCGCGAAGCCCTGCTCGCGCACCCAGATGATCTCCTCCTGGCGCCGCACCCGCCGGTGGTTCGGCCCGTAGCCGCCCGGCCGTTCGCACACCGCCAGGCTGCCCTTGATGACCCACCGGAAGTTGCGGGGCTCGATGCCCTGCGCCCACTTTCCCTTCACAGCCACGCGCTGCTCTCCTCTCGATCGTGGCCGTCCACGGGGGAGGGCCGGTCTGCGGAACCTGCGGCACCGAGGGCGGCCACGGTGGCCGCCACGTCGTGCACGCGCACCATCGCTGCGCCGGACGCGACCGCGTGCACCGCGGTGGCGACCGATCCCTCGAGCCGATCGCTCGTGGGCACGGTGGTGTCGATCTGGTCGGCGGCGGCCATCGCCGCGCCGAGGAACGCCTTGCGGCTGGTGCCCACGGCCACCGGGAAGCCGGTGGCGGCGAGGCGGTCGAGGTGGGCGAGCAGCTGCCAGTTGTGGTCGAACGTCTTGCCGCACCCGATGCCCGGGTCGATCCAGACCTCTTCGACCCCGGCCTCCCGGGCCCGTTCGGCGCGGTGGCGGAGGAACGCCTCGACCTCGGCGACGACGTCGTCGTAGGCGGGCTGGTGCTGCATCGTGCGGGGCCGGCCCTGCATGTGCATGGCGACCCAGCCGACGCCGTGCTCGGCGGCCACCTGGTGGAGCGAGGCGGACACGTCGTTGATGAGGGTGGCGCCCGCTTCGACGGCGGCGGCGGCGACCTCGGCCTTGGCGGTGTCGACGGAGACCCGCACGTGGGGGGCCAGGGCGGCGATGACGGGCAGGACCCGGGCGGCTTCCTCGTCGGCGTCCACGGGGTCGGCGCCGGGCCGGGTGGACTCGCCGCCGACGTCGACGATGGCGGCTCCCTGGCGGGCCAGCTCCCGTCCGTGCTCGGTGGCCCGGTCCACGTCGACGAAGCGCCCGCCGTCCGAGAAGGAGTCGGGCGTCACGTTGAGGATTCCCATCACGACCGGACGCACGGGGAGCCATGGTATCCAGGGCGTCAAATCGAGATCCTGGTGGATCTCGGTGGTGGTCAGCCCTTCTGGATGAAGCGCATCGCCTCTTCGCGGGTGGCCACGTTGGTGCGGAACAGGCCGCGCACCGCCGAGGTCACGGTGGTGGATCCGGCCTGCTTGACGCCCCGCATGGACATGCAGAGGTGCTCGGCCTCGATGACCACCATGACGCCCTTGGGATCGAGGCTGTTCTGCATGGCGTCGGCGACCTGGCTGGTCAGCCGCTCCTGCACCTGGAGGCGGCGGGCGTAGCCGTCGACCAGCCGGGCGAACTTCGACAGGCCGATGACCCGTCCGTCGGTGCCGGGGATGTAGGCCACGTGGGCCTTCCCGATGAACGGGGCGAGGTGGTGCTCGCACAGCGAGTACAGCGGGATGTCCCGCACCATGACCATCTCGTCGTGCTCGGCCTCGAACGTGGTCTGGAGGTGCTCGTCGGGGTTCTGGTGGAGGCCGGCGCAGACCTCGGCGTACATGCGGGCGACGCGGGCCGGCGTCTTCAGGAGGCCGTCGCGCTCGGGGTCCTCGCCGATGGCGGCGAGGATCTCCCGGACCGCCGCCTCGATGCGGGGCTGGTCGATGGCGCCGCTGGCGTCGGTCACTGGATCCGGTCCAGGCCGGAGGCCGCCAGCAGCTGGAGGGCGGAGAGGTCGACCGGCTTCAGGTTGCCGTCGGCCCGGCTGGAGAGGGTGAGGAGGTACTCGCCGGACTTCACCTGGAGCAGGGAGGTCTCGTCGGTCTCGGCGGCGAAGGCGCCGTCGCCGAGGCCGTCGACGTCGGTGGCGTCGATGGTGCCCTCCTTGAGGGCGGCGTACTGCGAGAGGAGAGTGGCGTCGTCGTCGCCGAAGTCCCGGACCTCGATGCGGAGGCTGGCGGCGTCGCCGTTGGGCTCGGTGCGCTCCCAGGCGCAGGCCTCGCCGTGGACCGGGTCGGTCTTCTTGCCGATGGCGGCGGGGGGAAGCCGCTTGAACGTCTCCTCGCCGCCGATCAGCGCCTTGATCTGGTCGACGTTGTAGGCGTAGCAGAGGCCGATGTCCGTGGAGCCCTTGGGCGGGTCGGCGAACGAGACCGGCGGCCGGTCGCTCTTCTCGGGGGTGTCGTCGCTCTTGCTGCAGGCCGCCGCACCGAACAGCACCGTGGCCGCCAGCACGCCGAGTCCGAGGGTCCGCATCCGTGACATGGGGGGCGACGCTAGTGCCGCGTGCGCAACTCGCCCACGTCGGCGGGGCGGGTCACTCCTGGTACGACGCGACGTAGGGCAGGTTCCGGTACCGGTCGCCCACGTCGAGCCCGTAGCCGACCACGAAATCAGGCGGGATGTGGAAGCCGACGTACTTCAGGTCGGGGTCCTTCTTCTGCAGGCCCTCGCGCACGAGCAGGGCGCACACCTCGACGCTGGCGGGGTGCCGGGCGAGGAGGTTCTTGCGCAGGTAGGCGAGGGTGAGGCCGCTGTCGATGATGTCCTCGACGATGAGCACGTGGCGGCCGCTGAGGTCGAGGTCCAGGTCCTTGACGATGCGCACGACGCCGCTGGACTTGGTGGCGTTGCCGTAGGACGACACCGCCATGAAGTCGAACTCGACGGGCAGGGCGATCTCCCGGGCCAGGTCGGCCATGAACATGATGGCGCCCTTCAGCACGCCGACCAGGAGCGGTGCCCGGTCCTGGTAGTCCGCGGTGATCTCGGCGCCGAGCTCGGTCGTGCGGCGCTGGAGGTCTTCGGTGCTGACCACCACCTCGCCGATGTGGGGGTCTCCCTCGTAGGGCACGGCGGCGTCGCTCATGGGCGTGCATCCTGCCATGAGCCGGGGGCGGTGACGGACAGCACCCCGCGGGACCGGGCGACCCGCCACCCCCCGACCACCTCGGTGGCCACCTGCTCGCCGCGGGCGACGGCCAGGACGCGGGCCACCGCGGCGCCGTCGATGCCGTAGCCGTCGCCCACGCCGGCGGCCACCAGCCAGGCCCGGACGGCGACGCCGGCGACTGCGACGGGCGCGGCGGCCAGCGCGGCGGCGTCGGTGGGGTCGAGCGAGGCGGCGGCCGCCGCGAGGGCGGCGTCGACGTCGGCGAACAGGTCGGCCTGGCGCACCAGCACGGGCACGGGGTCGCGCTCGCCGATGCTGGCCAGCAGGGGGAGCAGCTCGTGGCGGACCCGGTTGCGCCGGAAGCGCGGGTCGTCGTTCGAAGGGTCGTGCACGGGGTCCAGGGCGAGGGCGGCGCAGAGCGCCTCGGTGTCGGCCCGGCGCAGGTCGAGCAGCGGCCGCTCCGGCGATCGGGCGATGCCGATGGCACCGGTGGGCCCGGCCCCGCGGATGAGGTGGAGCAGGACCGTCTCGGCCCGGTCGTCGGCGGTGTGCCCGGTGAGCGCCCCGGCGGGCAGCACCGCGTAGCGGGCGGCTCGGGCGCGGGCCTCGAGGTTGGGGCCGTCGGCCACGGTCACCTGCTCCCGGTGGCAGGAGGCGCCGAGGCGGCGGGCGGCGTCGGCGACCACGTCCCCCTCGGCCGCGGAGCCCGGACGCAGGCCGTGGTCCACGTGGACGGCGGTGGCCGCGCAGCCCGCGGCCACCGCCAGCGCCAGCAGGGCGAGCGAGTCCGCCCCGCCCGACACGGCACAGGTGACCGCGCTGCCCGGCCGGGGGAACGCGGTGCGCGCCAGCAGCTCCCCCACCAGCGGGTGGGCGAGGTCGACGGCGTCGGTCAGGCCGCCACCGTGGGCACGACGCGGGCGATCCACGCCTGCGGGTCCCGGATCTCGTCGATGGTGGGGAGGTTGGCGGGGTCGACCCAGGCCACGTCGAGCAGCTCGGTGCCGCCCTCCTTCTCCACCGCCTCGATGAAGCGCTCGCCCTGCTCGTACTGCTTCATCTTGGCTTCGAGCCCGATGAACTTCTGGAGGAACTTGGCGAACGGGTTGGCCTGGGCGCGGCGGGCGCGCAGCACGGCGCCGAAGCGCTCGGCGCTGGGGATCTGGTCCGCACCGGCGCGGTCCATGGTGACGTCGCCGTGGCCTTCGAGCAGGCTCATCAGCCCGGCCACCTGGTCCAGCACGACCCGCTGGTCGGCCGAGGCGAAGATGGCCATGACGCCGCCCTCGTCGAGCGGGTTCTTGCCGTTGCGGGCGTCGGCGGCGAGGCGGCCGAGGGCGTCGAGGAAGCGCTTGGGGTCGGGATCGACGGCGTCGACCGTCTGGCCGACCAGGCCGAGGAAGTGCTCCCGCATCCACGGGATGCCGGTGAACTGGGCCCGGTGGGTGACCTCGTGGAGGGCCAGCCAGTGCCGGAACTCACGGGGCGGGAAGGCGAACTTCTTCTCGAGCCCGATGATGTTGGGCCCGACGTAGTACACGATGTCCTGGTCCTCGGGGTTCTCGTCCTCGACCACCAGCAGGTCGTACTGGCCGAGCACCCGAGACGACATCCAACCCAGCACCATGCCCATCTCCGCCGCGGCGACACGGCTGGCGACGGGGGCGAACGGGTTGTGCGACAGGTTCTCCTCGAGCCGGTTGGTGATGGGCCGCAGGAGGCGCTGGAACGACGCGATGTTGGCTCGCACCCACCCCTCGCGATCCGTGACCCGGGCGCGTGCGAGGCCGGAGGCGCTGCGCAGCCCGGTGGCGTCGGCCACCTGCTGCTCCGCCAGCGCCGTCAGCTCCTCGAAGTCCGAGGTGAGCGAGGGGTAGTGGTACGACTCCGCGAAGGGCTCGCGGCCTGCCGCCCGGACCGCGACCTTCTCGGCCAGCGCCCAGTCGACAGCCGCGGCCACCAGGTCAGCCCTGGCCGCGGGGCGGGTACTTCGGCTTCACGACCTTGTTGAGGTAGCCGACGATGATGGCGACGCCGAAGAGCACGGCGCCCAGCGTGAGCGGCACCGCGATCCAGAAGTGCCAGACGTTCGCGAACAGCATGGGGACGATCCTACGGTCGGACGAGGCGGGCGGGGAAAGCCGGGGCCATCAACCCGGCTGCTGCTCGCGCTCGAGGGCCTTGGCGATGCGGGCGCGGAGGGCCTCGGGGACCTCTTCGAAGCAGCGGCTCTTGACCACGATGCGCAGCTCGGCTTCGAAGTCGTAGGCCTCCAGGCACGGCGAGCAGTCGTCGAGGTGCTGCTGGATGTGCACGCGGTCCTCGTCGGTGAGCTGACCATCGAGGAAGAGGTACAACTCCCGAAGGGTCTCGTTGCAGTCGGCCATCGGTGAACGATCCTGGTCAGCGGTCGGTGCCGGGGGCACTCGATACGGGTTGGGGCGGGGTGCCGTCTTCGGGCCGTTCGGCCAGCCCGTGCGTGACGGCGTAGTCGTACAACGCCTTCTGGAGCGCCTTTCTTCCCCGGTGCAGCCGGCTCATCACCGTGCCGATCGGGATGTCGAGGATCTCGGCGATCTCCTTGTAGGAGAAGCCCTCGACGTCGGCGAGGAGGACGGCCATGCGGAAGTTCTCGGGGAGCTCCTCGATGGCGGTCTTGACCTCGGCCTCGCTGAAGGTGTCCATCAGCTCGTCTTCGGCGCTGCGCCCGGACCGGGCGGCTTCGAGCCCGCCGAGGCGCCGGTACAGGTACAGGTCCTCGGTCTCGTCGGGGCGGCGCTGCTTGGCCCGGTACGAGTTGATGTAGGTGTTGGTGAGGATGCGGTACATCCACGCCTTGAGGTTGGTGCCCTCCTGGAAGCCGCCGAACCCGCGGTAGGCCCGCAGGTACGTCTCCTGGACCAGGTCGTCGGCGTCGGCCGGGTTGCGGGTCATGCGCAGCGCACCGGAGTAGAGCGAGCTCATGAGCGGCATCGCCTGCTCTGCGAACGTCGCCTGATCAGCCATGGCCCCCAAACCTAGCCCCACCCGCCCCGGATCGGCTGCGGGCCGGGGCCGCCCCGGCCCGTGTCTGGACGTTTCCTCAGGAGGCGGCGGAGGGTGGCCGATGGCACACTGTGCGTGGATCCCGAGGGGAGGTGAGGGTGGAGGAGGCCGACGACCGCAGCGAGCCGGTCATGTCGGAGCGCTGGTTCCGGAGCCTGCTGACCAACATCAGCGACACCGTCTCGCTCACCGACGCCGAGGGCCGCCTGCTGTACACCTCCGGCGCGCCCAACAACCTGCTCGGCTACGACACCGACTTCTGGGCCGGCCGGGAGCCGATGACCCTCATCCACCCCGACGACCTGGACCGGGCGCTGGCCGGCTGGCGCCGCTCGCTCGAGGAGCCCGGCGTCGAGGTGACCGACGAGGTGCGCATGCGGTCCGCCAACGGCGCCTGGCAGGACATCTCGGTCACCGGCGTGAACCTGCTCGACGACCCCGAGGTCCGCGGCATCGTCATCACGTCGCGCAACGTCACCGACCTCCGCCGCGCCCAGCGCCTGGCCGCCAGCCAGGCCGACGTGCTGGAGCTCATCGCGCGGAGCGAGCCGCTGCCCACCGTGGCCGAGGCCTGCCTGGGCCTGCTGGCCGACAACGGGGTGAGCGGCCGGTCGTCGATCTACCTGATCGACGGCGACCACCTGGAGATCAGCGCCGGCGCCGCACCCCAGTCGCTCGTGGAGTGGATGCGCGAGGCCCCGCCCTCGCCCGAGCGCAGCCTGTGCGACGCCGCCATCGCCAGCGAGGGCCCGGTGATCGCCGTCGACGTCCACGAGGTCGACCTGACCGACGGGCTCCGCTACATCGCCGCCAACGAGGGCATCCGGGCCGCCTGGTCCCAGCCCATCACCGCCATCGGGACGGGCCGTCCGGTCGGTTCGCTGTCCACGCTCTACGACGAGCCCCACGACCCATCGGACCACGAGCGCCGGGTCGCCGACGTGAGCTGCAGCCTCATGGCGATCGCGCTGGAGCGGGCCGCGACCGAGCAGCGGCTGGCCCACCAGGCGCTCCACGACGGGCTCACCGGGTTGCCGAACCGCACCCTCCTGCTGGACCGCCTCGACCACGCGCTGGCCCGCCGGGAGCGCAACGACGCAGACATCGCGCTGCTGTTCTGCGACATCGACCGCTTCAAGGTCATCAACGACAGCCTCGGCCACAACGTCGGCGATCAGCTGCTGCTCGCCTTCGCCCAGCGGTTCCGGTCGGTGGTGGCGCCCGGCGACACGGTGGCCCGCTTCGGCGGCGACGAGTTCGTGGTGCTGCTCGAGGACATCACGTCGCCCACCCACGCCGCCCAGGTGGCGCAGGAGCTGGCCGACTCGCTGGCCCGGCCGTTCCTCCTGCCCGCAGGCAAGGAGGTGTACCTGACGGTGAGCATCGGGCTCGCCGCCGCGACGGACCACCAGAGCGGCGACGCCTGGCTCCGTGACGCCGACGCCGCGATGTACCGGGCGAAGGAGGCCGGGCGGAACCGCCTGGCCGAGTTCGACACGGAGATGCGCGACGCCGCCATGGTGCGGCTCCAGGTGGAGAGCGACCTGCGCCGGGCCGTGGACCGCGGCGAGCTGCTGGTCCACTACATGCCGGTGGTCGACCTGCGCAGCGGGCGCATCAGCGGCGCCGAGGCCCTGGTCCGCTGGCAGCACCCCGACCGGGGCCTGCTCAGCCCGGGCGAGTTCATCACGGTCGCCGAGGACATCGGCACCATCCACGAGCTGGGCCGCCACGTGCTGGAGGTGGCGGTGGCGTCGATGGTGGAGCTCGGGCTGCACCGCGGCGATCGGCGGTTCCTGCGGGGCGTCAACGTGTCCGCCCGCCAGCTGAACACGGAGGGGCTGGACCGGGTGGTCCGCTCGGTGCTGGAGCGCACCGGCTGGCCGGGCGAGGCGCTGCTGCTGGAGATCACCGAGAGCGCCCTGCTGCTCGGCCCCGACGGGCCGGTCGACGTGATGGCCCGGCTCCACGACCTCGGCGTGTCGCTGGCCATCGACGACTTCGGCACCGGCTACTCGTCGCTCGCCCGCCTCGGGCACCTGCCGGTGGACCAGGTGAAGATCGACCAGTCCTTCGTGGGCGCCATCGACCGGCACGACGACCGCCTGGTCCGGATCGTCGACGCCGTGCTCGCCATCGCCGACGCGCTCGGCCACCAGACGACGGCCGAGGGGGTGGAGACCACGGCCCAGCTGGACTACCTGCGGCGCGGCCACTGCGACTTCGGCCAGGGCTACCTGTTCTCGAAGCCGCTGCCGTTCGACGAGTTCGCCCGCCTCCTGGCCTCCGACCCCCGCTGGTAGCCACCCACCGCGTGCGCGACGCGCCGCCCACCACCCCGAGGAGCACGAAGCCGTCGGGTCGGCCGTTCACCGGGAGGACACCCACCTGTCGTCTTCGTGCCACCCGCCTGCCAGGAATCGGTCGTAGCGTCGGCCGTCATGGTGCGACGGGTGACGCGACGGCAGGTGCTCCAGGGGATGACGGCAGGAGCGGGGCTCGCCCTCGCCGGCGGGCTGCGCGGGCCCGCCGTGTGGGCCGCGCCCGGCGTGCTCGGCCCCGGCACCCGACCCGACCCGTCGAAGCCCGAGGGCACCGACCTCCTGCCCCAGATCGATCACATCGTGATCTACATGCAGGAGAACCACTCGTAC
>CALANQ010000262.1 GCA_937926025.1 uncultured Acidimicrobiales bacterium | reverse complement strand
CCTGAGCTGCGGCGCCGGCGGTAACCAGACGGTCAACCTCAACGCCTCGGCCCCGTCCACCGTCGACGCCGGCGGCACGTTCGAGGTCGTCCTCTCCGGCAACGGCAGCGTCAGCCCGCCTGCCGAGATCAAGAACATGGTCACCACGTTCCAGGCGCCCGCCGGCTCCTCCATCGTGGCCGGTTCGGCTGTCGCCTCGGGCGGCGCCGGAACGCTCGGCAACGTGACCACCACCATCAGCGGCTCGACGGTGGCCATCAAGGTCCCCGGGCCCATCGCCAGCGGCAAGTCGTTCACGCCGCCCACCCTCACCTTCAAGCTGCAGGCCACGGGCCCCGCGGGCACGGTCCTCAAGACCACGTTCCGCCAGAGCGCCGGCTACACGCTGACCGCGGCGGGCTCGTTCAACATCTCGTGCAACGCCAACACGCCGCTCACCACGCTGACCAGCACCACCATCCAGGCTGCGGCCACCACGACCTCGACCACCCCGACGTCGACCAGCCAGCCCAACACCAGCACCTCGAGCTCCGTCGTGCCCACCTCCACGACGACGCCTCCGGTGACCTCCACCGTCAACTGGGCGCCCTCGGGTGACTGCGGCACGGTCCAGAGCACCGTCGCCCCGGCCAACACCCAGTCCGTGGCCATCACCGCGGTCGGCGGCACGGGCGGCCGCAGCGGCTCGCAGGCGGGCAGCAGCACCGTCGCCGGCGGGACCGGCGGGCGGGCCACGGCCACCTTCGCAGCCAGCGCCGGCCAGACCTACTCCGCGGTCGTCGCCTGCAACGGCGCCGAGGGCGGCAGCTTCTCCAATACCGCCACCCCGGCCGGCTACGCCGCCGGCGGCGGCACCGGCCGCGGCTCGATCATCGCCGGCCAGTCCGGCGCTTCGGGCGGCAGCGGCGGCGCCGCCAGCGCGGCCTGCCTCGGCGCCACCTGCGCCGCCGGCTCGGGCACCCCGCTCGTCGTCGCCGGTGGCGGCGGT
Organism: uncultured Acidimicrobiales bacterium; assembly: GCA_937926025.1. GTDB lineage: Bacteria > Actinomycetota > Acidimicrobiia > Acidimicrobiales > Iamiaceae > Aquihabitans. The sequence goes on along the minus strand of CALANQ010000262.1, from coordinate 20,402 downwards.
GGCGGCGGTGTCAGCAACTGCTCGGGCACCGGTTCAGGTGCCGGCGGCAGCGGCGGCTCCGCCTCGTCCACGGCCGACGCCAACGGTGCCGGCAACTCGGGTGCCAACGGCTCCAGCGCGAGCAGCTCCGGCGGCGCCGGCGGCGCGAACAGCACCGGCGGCGCGGCCGCCGGCGGCAGCAACGGCAACGGCTCCGGCGGCGCCGGGGTCAACGTGGTCGGCGGCGGCGGTGGCGGCGGCCACGTCGGCGGCGGCGCCGGCAGCAACACCAGCACCGGCTGCAAGGGCGCCGGCGGTGGCGGCGGCGGCTCCTCCTGGGTCCGCTCCACCGGCACCGGCACCTCCTTCGGCACCTCGGGCACCCCGGCCGTGTCGCTGACCTTCACGGTGGTCTCGTCCACCACGACCACGACCAGCACCACCGCGGTGCCCTGCACGGCCGACAAGGCCCCGTTCCCGACGGTGCAGGCGCTGGTCACCCAGCAGTACCAGGACTTCACCGGCTCGGCTCCCACCTCGGCGCAGAACAGCCAGTGGGTCCCCGCCATCACCAACTGCTCGGCCACGGCTGACGCCCTCATCGTGAGCCTGCTGCCCACCAACCAGACGTTCGACGACGCCCGCCTCGTGCGCCTCTACCTGGCGTACTTCAAGCGGCCGCCGGACCCCGACGGCTTCGCCTACTGGCAGCGCCAGCTCGACAACGGCCGCGGGCTCATCAACGCGGCGCAGAAGTTCTCCGAGTCCTCGGAGTTCAAGCGCACCTACGGCACCCTCTCGAACAGCGCCTTCATCGACCTCGTGTACCAGAACGTCCTCGGGCGGGCTGCGGACCCCACGGGCAAGGCGTTCTGGCTGACCCGCCTGGACAACAAGACCAAGAACCGCGGCGACGTCATGATCAACTTCTCCGAGTCGTCGGAGAACGTCCGCAAGAAGGTCAACCAGGTCCAGGTGTTCCGCCTGTACCGCGGGATGATGCAGAAGTTCCCCTCGAAGGCGAAGTACTTCGAGCTCCTCGACCCGACCCTGAACGACGGCAAGACCCTCGAGGACGCCGCCAAGGCCGTCCGCCTGAGCGCCGAGTACGACGCCCGGGTCTGATCCGGACCCCACGGGGATCATCCACGAGCGAGGCCGGCCCGTCGGGCCGGCCTCGCCGCGTCGGGCGGACCTCATGTCCGTTCCGGGTGGGACTTGACCCGCGGGTCAAGTTACGATCCGGTCCGTGACCACGACCTCCGATCCCGAACCCGGCACACCGGGCTTCGGGGTCCGGCCGGAGGACGCCGTCGCCGAGGACGTCGAGGACGCCTTCCTCGACGGTGACCGAGCGTTCGAGGCGGGCACCGCCCGGGCCGCCTTCTCGCACCGCACGTTCCGCACCGTCTACCTGGGTGCGTTCGCATCCAACATCGGCACCTGGATGCAGAACGTGGTGCTGGGCGCCCTGGCCTGGCACCTCACCAAGTCGCACCTCTACCTGGGTCTGATCGCCGCCGCCCAGCTCGGTCCGCTGCTGCTCTTCTCCGTGTTCGGCGGGATGATCGCCGACCAGTACGACCGCAAGAAGTCGCTCCTGCTGCTGTGCCTCCAGCAGGCGGTGTTCTCCGTCCTCCTGGCCGTCGTCACCGTCCCGAAGGCACCCAACGAGACCCTGCTGCTGGTCATCGTGCTCATCATCGGCATCGGCAACGCGCTGTACGCGCCGATCTTCAGCGCCGTCGTCCCGATCCTGGTCCCCCGCCGGGACCTCCCCGGCGCCATCTCCCTCAACTCGGTCCAGATGAACGCGTCGCGCGTCATCGGGCCCCTGATCGGTGCGCCGATCTACGCGGCGTTCGGGCCGTCGTGGGTGTTCGTGCTCAACGCGCTCAGCTTCGGGTTCGTGCTGCTGGCCCTCACCCGCGTCACGCTGCCCGCCCCGACGCCCAGCGGCACGCAGGGCTGGCACCGGGTGGTCGAGGGGTTCCGGGTGGCGGCCCGCGACCGGGTCGTCGGCCAGAGCCTGATCGTGATCGCGGTCTTCTCGTTCTGGTGCCTGCCGTGGATCCCCCAGCTGGCCGCCATCGCCGACGAGAACCTCGGGATCGACTCCGACAGCGGCACCTTCGGCCTGCTCTACGGGTGCTTCGGGTTCGGTGCCGTGCTCGGCGCCCTGTCGATCGGCACGATCTTCGCCGGCACGTCGAAGCCGTTCCTCACCCGCATCGGCCTGGTGGGCTTCGCCGGCCTGGTGTTCGTGTTCGGCACCATGCACGTGACCACCGCCGCGTTCGCCGCCATCATCGTGCTCGGCGCCGTGTACTTCGCCGTGATCACCTCGCTGTCCACCGTCCTGCAGCAGGCGCTCGACGACTCCGTCCGCGGCAAGGTCATGGCGCTGTGGATCATGGGCTTCGGCGGCATGGTGCCCTTCGGCGGCATCGTCGGCGGCAAGGTCATCGAGCAGTGGGGCATCACCCCGATGATCGCCATCTGCTCGGTCGTCTCGCTCGCCCTCGCCTGGTGGGCGGACCTGCTCCCCTCCCGGCCGTCCGGCGTCTTCGCGGTGGGCTCCACCACCACCCGCCCGCTCCCCTGACCGACCGCCGGGAGACTGGTCAGGCCAGCAGGGCGGTGGCCACCCGGTCCAGGCCGGCAGAGCGGCTGGCCTTCACCAGCACCACGTCGCCGTCGCCCAGGCCGAGGTCGCGGAGCCGGCGCACCGCCCCCTCGACGTCGGCCACCGCATCGTCGCCCTCGACGCCGTACCACGGCTGGTCGACGGCGATGAGCTCGATGCCCAGCTCCTCGGCCAGCACGGCGATGGCCCGGTGCTCGGCCACCTCGTCGGGCCCGAGCTCCGCCATGGTCCCCACCACGGCGAAGCGGCGGTTGGCGGGCAGCTCGTCGATGGCGCGCAGCGCGGCGGCCATCGATGTGGGGTTGGCGTTGTAGCTGTCGTTCAGCACCCGGTAGCCCCCGTCGGCGTCCACCAGGTCCATCCGCAGGGCGGACAGGCGGGCGCCGCCGATGCCCACCACCACCTGCTCCAGCGGCACGCCCAGGGCCAGGCCGGCGGCCGCCGCTCCGAGGGCGTTGACCACCTGGTGGCGCCCGGCGACGGACATGTGCACGTCGGCCACGCCCCACGGGGTGCGCAGCTCGAAGGTCGGGTGGAGGTGCTCGTCGAGCGACACGTGGGCGGCGCGGACGTCGCCCGCCTCCTGGCCGAAGGTCAAGACGGTGGCGTCGGTGCGGGCGGCCATGGCGGCCACGCGGGCGTCGTCGGCGTTGAGCACGGCGGTGCCGCCAGCCGGGAGGGCCTCGATGAGCTCGCCCTTGCCGGCGGCGACGTCGTCGATGGTGCCGAACGCCGAGAGGTGCACGCCGGCCACCACCGTGACCACCCCCACGGTCGGCCGGCCGATCTCGCACAGCGCCGCGATGTGGCCCACGCCCCGCGCCCCCATCTCCAGGATGGTGCACTCGGTGCCGTCGGGCGCGTTGGCCAGCGTGAGCGGGACGCCCAGCTCGTTGTTGAACGACCCGATGCTGGCCGTGGTGGCGTAGGTGGTGGCCGCCACCGAGGCCAGCAGGTCCTTCAGCGACGTCTTGCCCACGCTGCCGGTGATGCCCACGACGCGATCGCCCAGGCGGGCCCGGGCGGCGATGCCCAGGTCCCGCAGCGCCGCCGCCGTGTCGGCGACCCGGATGGCGGTGGCGGCCTCGAGGGGACCCGATGTGAGGTAGGCAGCGGCCCCGGCGGCGACCGCCGACCCGATGAAGTCGTGGCCGTCGCGCTCGGCGACCAGCGGGACGAACAGGTTGCCGGGCAGCACCAGGCGGGAGTCGATGCTGACGCCGTCGACCTCGACCTCCCGCCCGAAGACCTCGCCTCCGGTGGCCTCGGCGACCGCCGACGTGGTGAAGCGCATGGGCCGGACCGTACTGCCCGCCGGACCACCCGCGAACCGCCCCGGGTGCTGGTCGACGACAGGAACCGTGGCGCGAGCGGCCGACCGTATGCTCGGGCGCCATGACCGATGCACCCAAGCCCGTCCGGATCGTGCTGCTCTACGGCGGGCAGTCGGCCGAGCACGAGGTGTCGCGCATCTCCGCCGCCAGCGTGCTCAAGGCCATCGACACCGACCGCTACGACGTGGTGCCCGTCGCCATCACCCCCGACGGCCGCTGGCTGCGCTCCGATGCCACGCTCGCCCTGCTGGCCGAGGGGACCGAGGCGCTGCCGGAGTCGCTCGACGCCGGCGGCACCGATCTGGCGCCGCTGGCCAGCATCGAGCCCGCCCACCCCGACCAGCAGGTGGTGGTGCTCCCCATCCTCCACGGCCCTCGGGGCGAGGACGGCACCGTCCAGGGCCTGCTGGAGCTCGCCGACGTGGCCTACGTGGGCACCGGGGTCCTGGGATCGGCGCTCAACATGGACAAGGCCACCGGCAAGGTGGTGGCCCAGGCCGCCGGCATCCCGGTGTGCCGCTGGATCTCGGTGCGCGACAGCGAGATCGACGATGCGCTGGTGGCCCGGGTCGGCTCCGAGCTGGGCTGGCCGGTCTTCGTGAAGCCCTCGAACATGGGCTCATCGGTGGGCGTGAACAAGGCCGACGACCCCGCCGAGCTGCGTGCCGCCCTGGCCGAGGCCGTGGCGTACGACGAGTGGGTGGTCATCGAGGAGGCGGTGGCCAACGCCCGCGAGCTGGAGGTCGGCGTCATCGGGAACGAGGCGCCGCGCGCCTCGGTGGTCGGCGAGATCATCCCCACCCACGACTTCTACGACTACGAGGACAAGTACGTCGACGGTGCCTCGCAGATGGTCATCCCCGCCGACGTGCCCGACGACGTGGCCGACGAGATCCGGTCGCTGGCCGTGCGGGTCTACCGGGCGCTGCGCTGCGACGGGCTCTCCCGCGTGGACTTCTTCTACGAGGCCGACGGCCGGGGCGTGCTGTTCAACGAGATCAACACGCTGCCCGGCTTCACCAAGTACTCGATGTTCCCCTCGCTGTGGGCCGCCACCGGCCTGCCCTACCCCGAGCTCATCGACGAGCTGGTCCGCCTGGCCCTGGCGCGCCACCAGCACCGGGCCCCGCACCGCCGCCTCCGCTGACCCATACGATCCGACCACACCCCGGAGGTGGCCCCGTGAAGGCCGTGCTGCTCTACGAATCGTCCGACGACGTCCTGACCCTGGCGCCGATCCACTTCCCCGCCCACAAGGCCCGGATCGACGCGTTCCAGGAGCGCGGCGTCCTCGAGGTCATCGGTCCGTTCGCCGACCCCCGCGACGGGGCCATGGGCATCTTCACCAGCCGGGAGGCCGCCGAGGAGTTCGTGGCCGACGACCCGTTCGTGCTCGAGGGGGTCGTCGTCGGGCACCGGATCCTGGAGTGGCACGGCGAGACGCCGCTCCCCCGCTCGCTGGCATGACCGCCGGGTCAGCGCTCCAGGTTGGCGCCGAGGAACGTCCAGTCGTCCTCGGGCACACCGAACAGACGGGCGCAGCGGCCGAACGCACCGAGCTCGTCGATGGTGATGGGCACCCCGTGATCGCGCACCTCGGTGGCCAGCAGCCGCAGCGCCGGCCCTTCGGAGCCGGGGCGGGACATGCCGAGCGTGACGCTGACCCGAGCGTCGAACGGCGACCCCTCGGTGCGGTCGCGCCCGAGCAGGCCGGTGGCCAGGGCCACGAACGCGGCACGGTCGGCCTCGGTGACCTTGTGCTTGCTCCGGCGCTCCACCGCCCGCTCGAGGCGCCTGCTGAGGAATCCCACGGGCCCGAGCTTACGGACCGTCGAGGGCGGCGGTGAGCGACGCGATCAGCGATCGGCGCCGTTCCCGCAGCCAGGCCAGGTCCGCCGGCAGCCCCAGGTCCTCACGCACCTCGGCCTCGGTGGCGACCCCCACCACCCGGGCCCCGGCGGCGAGCAGGACGCGCCGGATCCGCTCCGTATCGTCGCCGCCGCGGGCCAGGACCGCAGACGCCGCCGCCACCAGGGGCTCGCTGGCGCGGGCCAGGTGGGTGGAGGCGGGCGGGCCGAGGCGCGCCACCTCCCGCACCACGGCCAGCAGCTCCGGGCGCAGCGACCCGAGCCGGAAGGTGGCATCCACCACGGCCGTCACCTGGCCGGCCAGCTCGTCGCCGCCGGCCACCGCCGCTTCCGACAGCACCCGTCCGATCTCATCCACCGCGTGGTCGACCACGCCGAAGAGCAGCTGCTCCTTCGACGGGAACCAGTAGAGGAGGGTCTGCTTCCGCACCCCGACCTCCGCCGCCACGGAGTCCAGGGAGGTGGCCTCCACCCCGCGCTCGGCGAAGGCGGCGAGCGCCGCGGCCAGGATCCGGTCCCGGGTGCGGGGCGCATCGATCGCCGGGGTGGTGCTCACGGCGCTCATGCTCGCACAGTTCTCTACCATCTGGTAGACAGACCCCGTGATCGCCGACGACCTGGCCGGGAAGCGCATCGCCATCACCGGCTCCACCGGATTCCTCGGGACGGCGCTCGTGGAGCGCCTGCTGCGCTCGGTGCCGGACTGCGAGCTGGTCCTGCTCATCCGCGCCGGCCGCATGCGCAACGTGGAGCAGCGGGCCCAGCGGGAGATCTTCAAGAACAACTGCTTCGACCGCCTCCGCGACGAGCTGGGCGGCAAGGCCCCGTTCGACGAGCTGGTCGCCCGCCGGGTCCAGGTCATCGAAGGCGACGTCGGCACCGACGGACTCGGCCTCACCGAAGCCGGCCGCCAGACGCTGGCCCGCTGCGACGTGGTCATCCACTCCGCCGCCACCGTCAGCTTCGACTCCCCGCTGGACCTCGCCGTCGAGGTCAACCTCCTCGGTCCCACGCGCATCGCCCTCACGCTCCAGGACCTGGGCGTCGCACCCCACCTCGTCGCCGTGTCCACCTGCTACGTGGCCGGCAACCGCCGGGGCGACGCCCCCGAGATCCGGGTCGACGACAGCCCGTTCTGGATCAGCGACATCAACTGGCGCCGCGAGGTCGAGGGCGCCCGCCGGGTGCGGGCCGATGCCGAAGCCGACAGCCGCCGGCCCGAGCAGCTCGCCACGTTCATGGACGACGCCCGCAAGGAGCTGGGCGGGGCCGGCACGCCGCTGCTGGCCACCAAGTCCGAGCAGCTCCGCCAGGACTGGGTGAAGGCCCAGCTGGTCGACGCCGGCCGGGCCCGGGCCGCCAGCCTCGGCTGGCCCGACGCCTACGCCTACACCAAGGCCCTGGGCGAGAAGGCCCTGGCCGAGAACCGCGGCGACGTGCCCGTCAGCGTGGTCCGGCCCGCCATCATCGAGTCGGCCTGGGCCGAGCCGGTCCCCGGCTGGATCCGCGGCTTCCGCATGGCCGAGCCGGTCATCATCAGCTACGCCCGCGGCCTGCTCAAGGAGTTCCCGGGCGTCCCCGAGGGCACCGTCGACGTCATCCCCGTCGACCTCGTGGTGGGCGCCATCATCGGCGTCGCCGCCCGCGGCCCGGCCAACGAGGACGGCTCCCCCGACATCACCCAGGTCGCCTCCGGGTCGGCCAACCCGCTCAAGTACGAGCGCCTGGTGGAGCTGGTGCAGAGCTGGTTCAGCGAGCACCCCCTCTACGACGCCTCCGGCCAGCCCATCGCCGTGCCCGACTGGGGCTACACCACCCGCAACCGGGTCCAGGGCCAGCTCGAGCGGGCCAAGGCCATGCTGGAGAAGACCGAGTCCGTCATCGGCGCCCTGCCGCTGCGGGGCAAGCAGGCCGCCTGGTCCGCAAAGGTCGAGGAGCAGCGCGACACGGTCAGCCGGGCCCTCACCTACGTCGAGCTCTACGGCGCCTACACCGCGTGCGAGGCCATCTACGGCGTCGACCGGCTGCTCGCCCTCCAGGAGTCGCTCGACGAGGCCGACCAGACCGCGTTCTCCATGGACCCCCGCATCGTGGACTGGACGCACTACGTCCACCAGATCCACCTGCCGTCCGTCGTGGAGCACGCCCGGGTCCGCACCGACGGCAAGAAGGGGCGCAGCGAGTCCCGCGAGGTGCGCCTGCGCCGCCAGGTCCTCTCCCCCGACCGCCAGCTGGCCGCGTTCGACCTGGAGAACACGCTCATCGCCTCCAACGTGGTCACGTCGTACGCCTGGCTGGCCAGCCGCCGGCTCGACCGCGACGACAAGGCCCGCCTCACCGCCAAGCTCCTCCGCGAGGCGCCCGGCCTGCTGAAGATGGACCGAGCCGATCGCAGCGACTTCCTCCGCTCCTTCTACCGCCGCTACGAGGGCGCCTCGGTGGCGCAGCTGCAGGAGGACTCCGCCGAGATGCTCTCGCAGCTGATCCTCACGAAGAGCTTCCCCGCCGCCATCCGCCGGGTGCGCGAGCACCGGGCGCTCGGCCACCGCACGGTGCTCATCACCGGTGCCCTGGACTTCGTGGTCGAGCCGCTGAAGCCGCTCTTCGACGACATCGTGTCGGCGTCGCTCGCCGTCGGCGACGACGGCCGCTACCTCGGGCAGATGGTCGACGTGCCGCCCACCGGTGAGTCCCGGGCCTCGGCGCTCTACCAGTACGCCGACACCCACGGCATCGACCTGGCCGAGTCCGTGGCCTACGCCGACTCGTCCAACGACCTGCCCATGCTGGAGGTCGTCGGCTTCCCGGTCGCCGTCAACCCCGAGACCCGCCTCGCCAGCCTGGCCCGCAAGCGGGGCTGGCTGGTGGAGCAGTGGTCCAAGGCGCCGGGCTTCAAGCCCAACCCCGTCCCCCTCGCGCCCAAGCGCACCGTCGCCAAGGCGGCCCCCCGATGAGGGCGCTGCAGTTCCGGCGGAAGCCGGGGAAGTACGTGGCGGCCGGCGTGGCGGGTCGCATCGCCGCCGGGAAGGGTGCCTCCGTCGGGCCGCTCAAGCTGGTCGACCTCGACGACCTGAAGCTGCCGGGCGACGACTGGGTGCGCCTGCGCCCCCGCCTCGCCGGCATCTGCGGCTCGGACCTCGCCACCATCGACGGGCACTCCAGCCGGTACTTCGAGCCGATCGTGTCGTTCCCGTTCACGCCAGGCCACGAGGTGGTCGGCGATCTCGAGGACGGCACCCGCGCCGTGCTCATCCCGGTGCTGTCGTGCGTCACCCGGGGCATCGACCCGGTGTGCTCGGCGTGCGCCGCCGGCCGCACCAACCTGTGCGGGCGCATCGCCTTCGGCCACCTCGAGCCCGGCCTCCAGAGCGGGTTCTGCGAGGACACCGGGGGCGGCTGGTCCGCCGAGATGGTGGCCCACCCCAGCCAGATCCTGCCCATCCCCGACGACCTCTCCGACGAGGCCGCCGTGATGGTGGAGCCGCTGGCCTGCGCCGTGCACGCGGCCCGCAAGGCCGCGGCCCGCGGGCCGCACCAGCGCATCGCGGTCATCGGCAGCGGCACCCTCGGCCTGCTCACCCTGGCCGCCCTCCGCAGCGAGGGCGCCGGCGGGTCCATCGTCGCCACCGCCAAGTACCCGCACCAGCACGTGCTGGCCCGCGGCCTCGGCGCCGACCAGGTCGTCAGCCCCCGGGTCCTCCCCCGCCTCGTGCGCAGCCTCACCGGGGCGTTCGTGCTCGACGGCGGCCAGCTCACCGACGGGGTGGAGCTGGTGGTCGACTGCGTGGGCACCGAGGCCAGCCTCACCCAAGCCCTCCAGGTGGTGGCCCCTGGCGGCCAGATCCTGGTGGTGGGGATGCCCGGTCACACCCACCTCGACCTCACCAGCCTGTGGCACCGGGAGAGCACCATCACCGGCTGCTACGCCTACACCCGGGCCGACTTCGAGCGGGCGCTGGAGCTGGGCCAGGAGCACGACCTCGGTCGCCTGGTCAGCGCCACCTACCCGCTGGCCCGCTACGAGGAGGCCATCGAGCACGCCGCCAACGCCGGCATGCGCGGCGCCGTCAAGATCGCTTTCGACCTCCGCAAGCCGGCCAAGACCCGACGATGAGCCCCCGCCTCGGCCCTCCGCCCCGCCGCTACAAGAAGGTGCGCGCCCCGCAGGACGTGGTGCGCGCCTTCTGGACCCGCGTCGGCGGCCGGGACTGGGAGGGCGCCCGCCAGCTCCTCGACGAGCACCTCGTGGTGCTGTGGCCCGCCACCAAGGAGCGCTTCGAGGGCGCCGACACGTTCCTGTCCATGCTGCGGGCGTTCCCCGACGGCTGGACCGTCTCTGTGGAGACCGTCTCCGCTCAGGGCAACGACGTCCTGGCGTGGATCGAAGTGCCGTTCGACGGCCAGATGTCCTGGTGCGCCAGCCGCGCCCGCGTGTACCAGGGGCAGATCACCGCCGCCATCGACCTCTGGACCGACGAGGGCGGCGTGCTCGTCCCGTCGTGGCGCACGGCCACCCACGACGTCGACGGTGTGTTCATCGCCCCGCCCGCCCTTCCCACCGATCCTTCGAACGAGGAAGCTCCCTGATGCCCCGTCCCGGTTTCGTGCTCGACGTCGACAAGTCGACGCCGCCCATCCTCTTCCACCACGGCGAGGGCTTCCGGCTGGAGAAGCTGCCCGCCGACCGCAGCCGCGTGATCTACCCGGGCGAGCCGCTCGACGCGCTCGACGACGTCGAGGCCGAGATCCAGGCCGCCCTGCTGAACCCGCTCGAGATGGATCCGCTGCCCGAGCTGCTGAATCCCGGGATGAAGCTCACCATCGCGTTCGACGACGTCTCGCTGCCGCTGCCGCCCATGAAGCGGCCCGACATCCGCCAGCGGGTCATCGAGGCCGTGCTGGACATGGCGGCCGCCGCCGGCGTCGACGACGTCCACCTCATCGCCGCCCTCGCCCTGCACCGACGCATGACCGAGGACGAGCTGCGCCACGCCGTCGGCGACCGCGTGTACGACGCCTTCGCCCCGCAGGGCGCCCTCTACAACCACGACGCCGAGGATCCCGACAACCTGGCCTACCTCGGCGAGACCAAGCACGGCGAAGAGGTCGAGATCAACAAGCGGGCCGCCGAGTCCGACCTGCTCGTCTACGTCAACATCAACATCGTGTCCATGGACGGCGGCCACAAGAGCACCGCCACCGGGCTGGCCAGCTACCGGGCCATCAAGCACCACCACAACGTGCACACCATGGAGCACTCCAAGTCCTTCATGGACCGCCACAACTCGGAGCTCCACCACAGCAACTGGCGCATGGGCAAGGTCATCGCCGACGCCGGCGTGAAGGTCTTCCAGATCGAGACCACCATCAACAACGACACGTTCGGCGACGCCCTGCCGATGTCCGTGCTGGCCAAGCGCGAGTGGGAGTGGACGGCCAAGGACCGGGTGTCGTTCATCGGCATGCAGCAGGGCCTCAAGCGCATCTCGGGATCCACCCGCCGCAAGATCTTCCAGGCCCACCGGGCCCCCTACGGCGTCACCTCGGTCACCGCCGGCGCCATCGAGCCGGTGCACGAGCGCACCCTCCAGCACTGCTTCGACCAGCACCTGGTCGAGGTCGAGGGCCAGACCGACATCTTGACCATGGGGCTCCCCTACATCTGCCCCTACAACGTGAACTCGATCATGAACCCGATCCTGGTCATGTGCCTGGGCCTCGGGTACTTCTTCAACATGTACCGGGGGAAGCCGCTGGTCCGCGAGGGCGGCGTGCTGATCATGACCCACCCCACGCCGTGGGAGTTCCACCCGGTCCACCACCCCAGCTACATCGACTTCTTCGAGCAGGTCCTGGCCGACACCACGGACCCCAAGGAGATCGAGCAGAAGTGGGAGAAGCAGTTCGCCGAGGACGAGTGGTACCGCCACCTGTACCGGACGAGCTACGCCTACCACGGCGTCCACCCGTTCTACATGTGGTACTGGGGGTCGCACGCGCTGAAGCACCTCGGCCGGGTCATCATCGTCGGCGGCGACAAGCGGGCCGTGCACCGGCTGGGCTTCAAGGCCGCCTCCACCCTCAACGATGCGTTCGAGATGGCCGAGGACGTCGTCGGCCGCCACCCCACCATCACCCACCTCAAGAACCCGCCCATCGTCATGGCCGACGTGAAGTGACGGTGCGCTGATGGCTGACAAGAAGGGGCTGGAGAAGCTGGCCTCGTCCGTGCAGAAGGCTCGGGCGAAGGTGCCGCCGGTGCGGGCGCTGGTCTCCCAGACGTCGTTCCCCTACCGCGCTCCCACCACACCGCTCACCGTCGAGCCGAAGCCGGAGGAGCCGACGCTGCTCGGGCACTACGACTCGGACTGGGCCCGCAAGCTGCCGGCCCGGTACGCCCGGTTCTTCCTCACCGAAGGCCTGGTCCGGCCCGTCATCGCCGGTCTCGCCCAGCCCGAGCGCAAGGGCCTCGACCGGCTCGCCGACCTCGAGGGCCCGGTCATCTTCGCCGCCAACCACCACAGCCACCTCGACGCCGGGCTGCTCATCACGTCGCTGCCCGAGCCGTACCGGCACCAGGTCTTCGCCGCTGCGGCCGCCGACTACTTCTTCGACACGCGGGTGAAGGCCACCGCCTCGGCCCTGGTGCTCAACGCCATCCCGATCGAGCGCACCAAGGTCGGTCGCCGGTCCGCCGAGCAGGCCGCCTCCCTCATCGACGACGGCTGGTCCATGATCATCTTCCCCGAGGGCGGCCGCTCCCCCGACGGGTGGGGCCAGCCGTTCCGCGGCGGGGCCGCCTACCTGGCCATCAAGTGCGATGTGCCGGTGGTGCCCATCCACCTGGCCGGCACCGGGCGCATCCTGCCCAAGGGCAAGAGCCGCCCCAAGCCCCAGCGCACCGTCGTCACGTTCGGCACACCGCTGCGGCCCGCCGAGGGCGAGCGGTCGCAGCCGTTCTCCGACCGCATCGAGGCGGCCGTCGCCGCCCTGGCCGACGAGGCCACCACCGACTGGTACTCGGCCCGCCGCCGGGCCGCTGCCGGTGAGACGCCCACGCTGGCCGGCCCCGAGACCGGGGCGTGGCGCCGCAACTGGGCCCTCACCGCCAACCGCAAGACGTCCTCCACCACCAAGCGGTGGCCCGAGCTCTAGCCCCTCAGGGCGCCGAGGTGGCGGTGCTGGCCGGGTTGAGCTCGGCCCCGTCGGTGCCGTCGGCGATGGTGCCGGGGGTGGACGAACCGGCGCCCTCGCCCCCACCTTCGCCGGAGGCGACGGTGGTCGTCGTGGCGTTCACGCTGGCCTGGAGCTCCCGGCACACGGACATGGACTTCTGCAGCTTGTCGTAGCTCTCGTCGTCCTTCTTCGGGTCATCGACCGGGGCGCCGCCGGCACCCCGCTCGGTCAGCTCCGCCAGCTCGCTCTGGGTGAGGGACTTGGTGAGGGCGCTGGCCGTGCAGTCCGCCACCTTGCGGGAGAGGCCCGAGTCCACCAGGGCATCGCTCAGCTCGCTCTGCGACGGCGCCGGGGTGGAGCAGGCGGCGACACCGAGCCCGGCGACCACCAGGGCCGCACCGGCCAAGGCGCGCCGGGCACCGGAGCGGCGGACGGTGGGACGGGTCGCAGGCACGGTGGCCGAGGCTACCGGCCGACGACCGGGCGCCTCGATCACCCGGGGGCCTGGCACGGCCCGTCGCCGCAGACATCCGTGATGGTCCCATCGGTCACGAACGAGAGGACCAGCGCCAGCGCCTCGGGAACGTCGGCGAGCTTGCCGTGGGGATCGTCGCCGGCCCGGTTGGGCAGGTTCTCCACCGGCGGTGCCGGGGTGCCGAAGTCCCAGACCATCAGCCCGGAGCCGTCGCTCGGGAGCCCGTCGATGGGATCGATCCCCCAGAACGGCTCGTCGTCGGTGGACCGTCCGTCGGCCAAGGTCGGCTCCCGCCGGTCGATCCCGAGGGTGCGGGCCAGCTTCTCCGTCGACACGTTGGCCACCTGGTGGTCGCCGAACGCCTCCAGGAGCAGCACGTGCTTGGCCTCGACGCCGGGGTACGGGTCGCTCGTGAGGTGCTGGGCGTACCCGGCGTTCTCGCCCCGCTGCCAGAGCTGCTCGAGGAGCTCCAGGATGAGGGTCTGGTCGAGCTCGTCGGGGTAGCTGGCCTCCACCGCCGGGAAGAACTCGTCGAAGTCCACGGAGCGGCGGAGAAGCAGGTTGTAGCCCATGCCGGGCACGGCCAGGATCGTCTGCTGCCAGTCCGTGGTCAGCGACGACGCCACCCCGCCCAGGATCCCGCCCTGGCTCGCGCCGAGCAGGGCTACCTCGCCCGTGTCGATGGTCGGCTCGCCCTCGGCGTCCTGGAACGCCGGGTCCGAGGCGAACCCCTCGTCGCTGGCCAGCAGGCGGCCGAGCAGCAGGAAGCCGAGGTGACCCTGCTGGAGCCGGTCGGGGAGGCTCCGGAAGGCGGAGAGATCCTCGAACGACGCCACGATCGACGGGATGTCGGCGGCGCTCATCCCCAGGTAGTCGAGGGCGCAGAAGCTGAGCCCGACCGATGCTCCGAGGGTGCCGATGCCCAGCGCCTCGTCCCGGGTGCCGAGCAGGCCGTGGCCGTAGATCACGCTGCCCGCCGGGTCGCCGGCGCTGGCGTCGGCGGGCACCACGCAGAGGTAGTCCGCGGTCATCGTCCCGTCGGCGGTGGGGATGCCGTCGGGATCGTCGTCGTTGTCCAGCACCGACCCCGGGCCGCCGTCGCCCTGGAGGTACTTCGGCATCTCGAAGGTGCCCCGGATCAAGCGCGCCCCGCCTGACTCCTCGTCGGAGTCCACGGTGAACGGCGGCGCCCCGTCGCCCAGGTCCTCGGAGGTCTCTTCCCACATGGAGCGGAGCCGGCCCGAGATGTCGTCGCCGGAACCGACGGTGAACGACCAGGCCACGTCCAGTTCGTCGGGGTCGACCCCGGCGTCCTCGAGGTCGGCGAGGGTCTGGGCCGCCGCCTCGTCGGGGTCGGCCACCTGGGCCGCGAACGCCGCGGACGGCTCGATGTCGCTGTCGTCGGCGTGCACCAGCCCCCGCAGGCCGACCACGTGGCGGTGGCCTTCGAGCAGGGCGGTCGCCGGCTGGATCATCAGCGCCTGGTCGGCCGGATCCTCGGCGTTGGCGTCCAGCTCGGCCCAGGCCGGCACCCGCTGGCCGGTCTCGGTGTCCACCAGCACCAGCGGCGAGCCGTCCGCCAGCGAGGCACCGATGTCGGTCACCGGCGGCAGGCCCGATCCCTCGACATCGAGGTCGGGCACCACGGTGAGCAGGGCCGATGCCGGGGCGAAGCCGTCGTTGCGGTTCCACTCCGCGGGATCGATGCCCGTGCCCTCGGCGTTGGCCGGCATGCCGTCGGCGGGCAGGTCCAGCCGGCGTCCGGTCTCCGTCGCGGCGTCGGCCCGGGTGAACCGGTCGTTCGGCCACGGCAGCAGGCAGCCGGCCGGGTCGATGGCGTCGCAGGCGCCCGTCCCCGGCGGCTCGCTCGTCACCGACGTGGTCGCGTCCGATCCCCCGTCGCCCGTCTCGCCTCCGCTGCTGCCCGAGCAGCCGGCCGCCACCAGGCCGACCACCGCCAGAACCACCGCCATCCGTCGCACGCGTCCCCCTTGTCCCCGCCGGGATCGTAGGGGCTGCGGCAGTGCCGCGCGGCCGCTCGGTGGCCCCCGGGTAGGGTCCGCTGCCGTGGGCAGGACGAGGCGCTGGATCGGGTTCGGGATGGTCGCCGTGGCGGTGGCGATCGGCGCCGCAGCGTGCTCCTCCGAGCAAGGGAGGAAGGGGTCGTCGTCCCAGGGCCCCCTGGACGCGGCGGAGATCTTCGCCTCCAACTGCGCCACCTGCCACGCCGCCGACGGCAGCGGCGGCCAGGGCCCCGCCATCGGCGACGGGAAGGTCGAGGCCAAGTACACGGTGGCCGAGATGACCGACCTGGTGACCAACGGCAAGAACGCCATGCCGGCGTGGAAGGGGAACCTGTCGACCGACGAGATCGACGCCGTCGTGGCCTACGTGCGCGACGACCTCGGCCGGGAGGACGGCGGCACCACCACCACCGCTGCGGAGGGCGATGCGCAGCGCGGGTCGCTCTCCGGCGTGCCGCCCGAGCTGGAGGAGACGGGCGACTGGGCCATCGCCAACGGGGACTACGCGTCCACCCGCACCGTCGCGGATCCGGTCATCACGTCGGACAACGTCGAGGACCTGGAGCTGGCCTGGACCTACACCGCCACCGGCGGTGGCACCTTCGGCAACCTCACCACCACGCCCATCGTCTCGGGCGACCACGTGTACCTCGGCGCCCTCACCACCGAGGTCCACAGCATCGACCGGAAGACCGGCAAGAGCGAGTTCGTCGTGGGCGACGAGGTCGGCATCTTCGGCCCCACGGGCGTCGGCATCGGCTGGGGCCAGCTGTACGGCACCAAGGCGAACGCCGACGGCAAGGGGTCGGTGGTGGTCGCCTACGACGCCGCCACCGGCAAGGAGGCCTGGTCCACCGACATCGGCGAGAACGGCGGGATCATCAACATGCAGCCGTCCGCCTACGACGGCCTGGTCTTCGCCTCTACCTCGGGCTACGGCAACGGGACCATCGCCACCATCGACGCGCTCGACGCCGAGACCGGCGCCGTCGTGTGGGACTTCCCGGTCATCGAGGACCCCGACCTGTGGGGCGACCCGGAGCTCAACAGCGGTGGTGGCGTCTGGTACCCGCCGGCCATCGACACCGAGCGCCGCATCGCCTACTTCGGCACGGGCAACCCGTACCCGTTCCCCGGGGCCGAGGGCTTCCCGAACGGATCGAGCCGGCCCGGCGACAACCGGTGGACCGACTCCACCGTGGCCCTCGACATCGATACCGGGAAGCTGGCGTGGGGGCACCAGGCCATCCCCCACGACATCTTCGACCGGGACAACATGCTGGCCGCCCGCACCACCATCGAGGTCGATGGCGAGGAGCGCGACGTCGTGATCAGCTCCGGGAAGCTCGGCGTGGTCGCCGCCCTCGACGCCGCGACCGGCGAGGAGATCTGGAAGACCCCGGTCGGCACCCACCAGAACGACGAGCTCACCGAGATCGACGGCCCCACCCTGGTGTACCCGGGCTCGCTCGGCGGCGTGCAGAGCCCGCTGGCCATCGCCGACGGCACCATCTACGCCTGCGTCATGAACGCGCCCACCGAGTACGCCGGGCCCGAGGAGACCAGCTACGGGTTCACCGTCCAGCTCGGCAAGGCCGACAGCCAGATGGTGGCGATCGACGCCGCCACCGGGGAGATCGAGTGGGAGGTGGACCTGCCCGGAGACTCGTTCGGCGGCGCCACCGTGTCAGGCGACCTGGTGTTCACCTCGTCGTTCGGCGGGGAGATCCTCGCCCTGGACCGCAGCAGCGGTGAGACGGTCTGGAGCTACGACGCCCCCGGCGGGATCAACGGCTGGCCGGCCATCGCCGGTGGCGAGCTCTACGTGCCCGTCGGCATGGCCGATCCGCCGCAGCTCCTGAAGTTCGAGCTGCCGTCGCAGCCGGTCGGCGGCTGAGGGCGGCTCCGGGTCCTCCGGCTCGGTTGTCACTCCCCCGCCGTAGATTGGTCGCCGATGGCCACCGCACAGGAAGACACCGCCACGCTCGATGACTTCGAGCAGTACCGGGGCGAGCTCATCGGCTACTGCTACCGGATGCTGGGCTCGTCGTCGGAGGCGGAGGACGCCGTCCAGGACACGTTCACCAAGGCGTGGCGCAACCTGGACCGGTTCGAGGGGCGCTCGTCGCTGCGCACCTGGCTCTACAAGATCGCCAGCAACGCCTGCTTCGACCAGCTCCGCTCCAGCCAGCGCCGCGCCCGGCCCATGGACCTGTCGGACTCATGGCGGGTCGACGGCCCCATCGGCGAGCTCCTGCCCGAGGTCACCTGGATCCAGCCGGTGCCGGACCGCCTGGTCCACGGCAGCACCGCCGACCCCGCCGACGTGGCCGAGGGCCGGGACACCGTCCGGCTGGCGTTCATCTCCGCCCTCCAGCACCTGCCGCCAAAGCAGCGGGCGGCGCTGATCCTCTGCGAGGTGCTGCGCTGGCCGGCCGCCGATGTCGCCGACCTCCTCGACACCACCGTCGCCTCGGTCAACAGCGCGCTCCAGCGGGCGCGGGCCACCCTGCAGGAGGTCAACGCCCGCACCGTCACCAACGCAGTGCCCGCCGACCAGCAGGTCGACCCGGCCGTCCTGGACCGCTGGGTGCAGGCGTTCGAGGCCTACGACATCGACGCGCTCACCCTGCTGGTGCGGGAGGACGCCATCCAGTCCATGCCGCCCTACGAGCTGTGGCTCCAGGGCCGCCAGCAGGTCCTGGACTGGTGGGTCGGTCCCGGAGCCGAGTGCGCCGGGTCCCGCCTGGTCCCCACCCGGGCCAACGGCCTCCCCGCGTTCGGGCAGTACCGCCCCAGCGGACCCGACGGCCGCCACCAGCCGTGGGCGCTGCAGATCCTGGAGTTCGACGGCGACCAGGTGGCCGAGTTCAGCTTCTTCCTCGACACCGAGACGCTCTTCCCGCTGTTCGGCCTGCCCGAGCACCCCGACGACCCGGTCACGGCCTGACGGAGCCGTCAGTTCTCGGCGCAGCTCCGAGAATCGGCTCAGGTCGCCGGTCCGTCGCGCCGACGACACTCCGGATGGAGTGGATGCCCGGCGAACGCCGCATCGGGACCCGACGCCAGATCCGGTCGGTGCCCATGGCCTGGTGCCGCGACCCGGCCCACCCCGACCCGTACGCCGCCCAGACGGCGCCCGACGGCGTGCTCACCGAGCTGTCGGTCAGCGGCGCCGGGTTCGTGGCCACCACCCACCCCTACCTCGACGTCGGGCAGACGGTGCTGATCGCCTGCCTGAGCGCCACGGGACCGGTCGTCGTCCGTCACATCGACCGGGACCGCTACCCCGGCGAGAGCTACTACGGCGTGGAGTTCGCCGATCCCACCGGACGCCTGATCGCGGCGCTGCACGAGACGTTCCTCGTGCGCGACGGGCAGGCGCCCACCCTGTACCTGCCCCAGGGCTGAACCGTCAGAGCGGCGTGCGCCCGGTCCACGCGATGAAGCGGTCGCTGGCCGTCGCACCGTCGGCGGCGTCGGCCTCGGCGGCGAACGCGCCCTGCGGGCCGCGCATGGCGTCCTCGGGGATCGGGTCGAGGTACTCGTGGGCGAAGGCGATGACGTCATCGGGGATCTGCACGTCGACGCCCAGCGCCTGCCCCAGGTCCCAACCGTGCACGTAGAGGTCGATGGCCGGGAACGCCAGCCCCTGCGCCACCGTCCGAGGCCCCATCGGCGTGTCCCGCACGTCGTCGAGGCTCGCCCCCGCCAACGCGGTGCGGCAGGAGGCGGCGAGCGACCCGTAGTACGCCGCCGGGTCGCCGTCGACCACATCCCGGGGGTTCGCCACGTCCGGGCGGGTGGGCTGCTCGCCCTTCAGGATGCTGGTCCCCATGTCGAGGGAGGTGCACAGGTGGCCCACGACGTCGAGCGCCGTCCAGCCCTCGCACGGGGACGGGTTGTCCCACTGCCCGTCACCAGCCTGGGCGAGCACGTCTCCGAAGAAGTCGAGCCCGCGGTAGAACACGTCAGCCGATGCAGTCGTCATGCCCTCATGGTGCCCCATCGGGCGCCGGGACATCCCCGACGGGGGCGCCTGCGCTAGCAAGGCACCGATGCACGTCTCCATGACCGTCCCCACCGACGACCTCCAGCAGGCCCGCACCGTCTACCGGGACCTGGAGGAACTGGGCTACGACCGGGCGTTCAGCTTCGAGGCCAAGCACGACCCGTTCATCCCGCTGGCGGTGGCCGCCGAGCACACCGAGCACATCGCCCTGGGCACCGCCATCGCCATCGCCTTCGCCCGCACCCCGATGACGCTGGCCAACGTGGCCTGGGACCTGCAGACGGTCACCGGCGGGCGCTTCGTCCTGGGCCTCGGCTCGCAGATCCAGCCCCACGTGGAGCAGCGGTTCTCCATGCCGTGGGGCGACCCGATCGCCCGCATGGAGGAGCTGGTCCAGGGCATCCGGGCCATCTGGCAGGCGTGGGAGACGGGCGAGCGGCTGGCGTTCCGGGGCGAGCACTACACCCACACCCGGATGATCCCGGCCTTCTCCCCCGGCCCCAACCCCTTCGGCCTGCCGCCGATCTTCACCGCCGGGTTCGGCCCGAAGATGACCGAGGTGGCCGGGCGCGTCGCCGACGGCTTCCTGGTGCACCCGGTCAACACCCGGCGCTCGTTGCTGGAGCTCACGCTCCCGGCCCTGGAGCGGGGCGCCATCGCCAGCGGTCGCACCCTCGCCGACCTCGAGGTGGTGTGCGTGACCATCGTGGTCACCGGCCGCACCGAAGAGGAGCTGGCCCGGTCACGTGAGGCGGTACGGGAGCAGCTGGCCTTCTACGGCACCACGCCCGCCTACCAGCCGGTGTTCGAGCTGCACGGCTACGGCGACCTGCACCCGGAGCTCCAGGCGCTGGCCCGCCAGGACCGCTGGCAGGACATGGCGGCGC
>CALANQ010000261.1 GCA_937926025.1 uncultured Acidimicrobiales bacterium | reverse complement strand
GAGGGCGACGGGGCCTGACCGGCGGCGTCAGAGCTCCGAGCAGATCGCCTCGATGAGCGCCTCGGACGTGGCCAGGGCGGCGGGAGAGGGGTCGGCGAGCCCTGCGGTCCCGGCCACGTAGTAGTCGTCGACGCGGGCGTTGAGCAGCCCGTCCACCCAGAAGGCGTCGTCGCAGCCGTCGACCTCGGCGGGGCCGGTGGCGGCCGCCTTCCCCTCGGCCCAGAACTGGTCCATCGACTGGCCGAGGGGTGGATAGCGGATCTGGAGGGCGATCACGACGTCGGCCCCGTCGGTGGTCGGATCTGCAGCGGTTCCGACCGGTCGCCAGAGGCAGGACCGGCCGTCGTCGGTGGCCGTCACGACACCCTTCGGCGGCCCGCCCAGCAGCTCCTCCAGCTTCGGTCGGGGCATCAGGTCGCACACCTCGGGCAGCGCGGCGACGGCCTTGGCCCGCACGACCTCCGGATCCTCGTGGATCCAGTCCGACACCTGCGAGGGTCGCGAGGTGGTGGTCGGGCCGTCGGCACCCATCCGCTCGGCACCCGCCCCGGACGTGCAGCCCGACGCCGCGAGCGCGGCGACGGACGCGGCGACCAGCCACCGCCGCGGGGCCGGGGTTCGCCGCAGCTGCATCGCCGTGCCGGGCCGGATCAGCCCTGTTGGGCTTCGATGAGGTCCAGCACCTGGGTGGCCGACTCCAGGATGTTGGTGCCGGGACCGAACACGGCGGCCACGCCGGCCTCGGTCAGGAAGTCGTAGTCCTGGGGCGGCACCACGCCGCCGACCACCACGAGGATGTCGTCGGCGCCCTTGGCCTTCAGCTCGGCGATGAGCTGCGGGACCAGGGTCTTGTGGCCGGCGGCCTGGCTGGACACGCCGATGACGTGGACGTCGTTGTCGATGGCGTCGGCGGCCGCCTCCGCAGGGGTCTGGAACAGCACGCCGACGTCGACCACGAAGCCGAGGTCGGCGAACGCGGTGGCGATGACCTTGGCGCCGCGGTCGTGGCCGTCCTGGCCCATCTTCACCACCAGCATGCGGGGCCGGCGGCCCTGGGCCGCCTCGAACGCGTCGATGCGGCCGGACAGCGCGGCGAACGCCTCGTCGCCCTCGTAGCTGTTCACGTACACCCCTTCGATGGTGCGGACCTGGGCGGCGTGGCGGCCGAACGCGGCTTCCATGGCGTCGCTCATCTCGCCGACGGTGGCCCGGGCCCGGGCGGCGTCGATGCACAGGGCCAGCAGGTTGGCGTCGCCCTTGGCCCCCTCCGTGAGGGCCTCGAGCGCCGACTTCACGGCGACGTCATCGCGCTCGGCGCGGATCTTCTCCAGCTTGGCGATCTGCTGGGCCAGCACCGCGGCGTTGTCGATGTCGAGGACGTCGACCAGCTCGGGGTTCTCCAGCTTGTACTTGTTGACCCCGACCACGACCTCCTCGCCGCGGTCGATGCGGGCCTGGCGCCGGGCGGCGGACTCCTCGATGCGCAGCTTCGGCATGCCGGACTCCACGGCCTTGGTCATGCCGCCCAGCTCCTCGACCTCGTCGATGAGCGCCTGGGCCTTGTCGA
>CALANQ010000260.1 GCA_937926025.1 uncultured Acidimicrobiales bacterium | reverse complement strand
TGCGCGTGGGCGACCTCGGCCGCATCGACCTGGTGCACCTGGGCATGGGCGCCGACGGCCACACGGCGTCGCTGTTCCCGGAGTCCGCGGCGCTCGACGCCGACCCGGGCCGTCTGGTGGCCATGAACGACGATCCGCTCGGCAACAACCCCTACCAGCGGATGACGCTGACGTTCGCGGGCATCGCCCGGGCCGGGCTGGCCGTGGTCACCGTCACCGGGGAGGAGAAGGCCCCGGCCCTGGCGGCCATCGCCGGCGGCGCCGACCTGCCCGCGTCGCGCATCGCCAGCGAGCGGGTCATCTGGCTGGTGGACCAGGCCGCGGCCTCCCAGCTCTGAACGGCGGCGCTCAGAACCGGTTCTGGTAGGCGCTGCTGGCGTACACCAGGTCCGTGAGGGTGCTCAGCGGGAACCCGGCGGTGCGCTTGGTGCTCCACCAGGACAGGACCGAGGGGTCCGGTGCCCGGAGGACCATGCCGACGTAGACCACCGATGCCTCGACCTTGGAGGCGGTGCTGGTCTTGTTCTCCGACGACTCGCTGAACTGCACCAGGAGGCCGGACCGGTTGATCTGGCCGGCGTCGAGCCGCCGGCCCCAGTAGTCGGCCCCGCTGGCGTCGGCGGCCCGGCCCAGCACGTTCTGGTAGAGCACGTCGATGTAGGCCCGGTTGGTGGGGGTGCCGTAGCGCCGCAGGAACTCCGAGGACACCAGGAACTGGTCGGCAAGGGTCCGCACGGACACCCCGGCCGCATGCCGCCGGGTCCAGTACTGCAGGCCGCTGCGGTCGGGCAGCCGGCCGAGCGCAGCCAGGTAGAGCCGGGCCACGGGCTGGGCGTCGTCGGCGCCCTCGCCGGCCACGAGGTCCGCCATGAGCTGCGACGGCGTCTTGCTCCCCGTGGCGAGGGCGGAGGCCCCGGCCGACCGTTCCGAGGCAGACGGCGCCCGCCCGAGGATGTCCAAGTACGCCTGGTCGACGGCGGCGGTGGCGCTGGCGAACGGCGGGAAGGCGGTGACCACCGGCTGCGTGGTGGTGGGCGGGCTCGTCGTCGTGGTCGTGCCGCCGTTCTGGGCGGCGTAGGTCAGGATCTGGCTGTAGATGTTCAGGACCTTGGCGGCGTAGCCCGGGTCCGTGGCCCAGATGCCGTTGCCGAACTGCTCCCAGGTCGGGGCCTTGCCCTTGGGCGCCACCAGCGAGAAGCGGGGGTCGATGACGGGGTGGGCCAGCTTGGCGGTGGTCACCGTCGGGTCGGCGTAGGCGCGCAGGTGCTGGATCTGGGCCCGGACGCCCAACTGGGCCGTGGAGAAGGTGGCGGCGCCGGTCCCGCCGTCGACCGCACCCAGCCCGGAGAAGTTGTTGTACGAAGGCAGGACCCGGGACGAGAACGAGAAGTAGCCGGTCTCGATGATCGACTGGGCGAAGGCCAGATCACCTGCCACGCCCTCATCGGCGCCTTCGTTGATGTAGTAGCCGGCGAGGACATCGATGGACACGGTGGCGCTCGAGGTCTTGCCCTTCGAGCGGAACCAGCCGGCCAGCTGCGCCGCCGTCACCTTGCTGCGCCCCATGACGGGCGTGGTCGACGCGGCCGACGCGCCGTCGGCCACCAGCGACACGGTCCCGAGCAGGACGGCGGAGGCCAACGCCAGAATCACCGTACGTGAACGGAATCTCGCCCTGCGTGGTGCCATGGAAACCCATCGGCGGCACCCGGAAAACCTCAAGGAGTGATGTCGACGTCACTACATGTGGTACCGCCACGACCAGGCACGACGGGCCGCGGGAGGCGGCACCCCAGGTAGCCTGCCGCCCATGCCGCTGACCTCCGGTTCCGCATGGGACCAGCCGCTGCCCGAGCTGATGGAGCAGGCCCGCGCGGTGCGCGACGCCCGCACCGGGACCCGCATCACCTACTCGCCCAAGGTGTTCATCCCGCTCACCATGCTGTGTCGGGACAAGTGCGGCTACTGCACGTTCGCCCAGCCCCCCGCCCGCCTCGACGCCCCGTTCCTCACCCCCGAACAGGTGCTGCGGATCGCCCGCCAGGGTGCATCCGCGGGCTGCCACGAGGCCCTCTTCACCCTGGGCGAGCGGCCGGAGGAGCGCTACCCCGTCGCCGCCGAGTGGCTCGCCGAGCACGGGTACGCCTCCACGGTGGACTACCTCGTGGCCATGGCCCAGCTGGTGGTCTCCGAGACCGGCCTGCTCCCCCACGCCAACGCCGGAGCCCTTTACCGGGACGAGTTGGACGCCCTGCGGAGGGTGTCGCCGTCCCAGGGGATGATGCTGGAGTCGCTGCGCGCCGATCTCGATGCCCACCGGGGCAGCCCCGACAAGGAGCCCGAGCGCCGCCTGGCCACCCTGGAGGCGGCGGGCGAGCTGCACATCCCGTTCACCACGGGGGTCCTCGTCGGCTTCGGCGAGGACCGCGCCGACCGGATCGCGGCGCTGGAAGCCATCGCCGCCAGCCACGCTCGCTGGGGCCACGTGCAGGAGGTCATCGTCCAGAACTTCCTGCCCAAGGACGGGACCTCGATGCACGCGGCACCCCCGTGCCCGCCCGACACCTTCCTCGAGGCCATCGCCCTGGCCCGGCTGATCCTGCCGCCGGAGATCCACCTCCAGGCCCCGCCCAACCTCTCCGACGACTTCGGCGTCCTGCTCGACGCTGGCATCGACGACTGGGGCGGCGTTTCCCCCGTCACCGCAGACCACGTCAACCCCGAACGGCCCTGGCCGGCCCGCGACCGCCTGCGCCAGGTCACCGAGGACGCCGGCTTCGAGCTGGCCCCCCGCCTCACCATCTACCCGGAGTTCGCCACCCGGCCCGAGACCTGGGTGCACGAGGACCTCCGCTTCGCCGTGCTCGACCGCTCCGACGCCGAGGGCCTCGGACGAGACGATCCGGGCGCCGTGCACCCCCAGACCGTCGGTGAGGTCCGCAACGTGGGCGACGGTGCGGAGGTCGTGCTGGTGGGCCGCCGCTCCACCCAGTGGTACGTGGGCCTCGACGCCGACCCGCCGGTGCTGATCCCCGGCGTCGCCCGCGCCACCGGCCGCGTCGCCGACGTGCTGGCCGCGGTGCGCGCCGGCGAGGTGCCCGACGAGGACCAGATCACCACCCTCTTCGGCGCCCGCGGCCGCGAGGTCGCCGCCGTGGCCGAGCTGGCCGACGAGCTGCGCCAGCAGGTCATCGGCGACGCCGTCACGTGGGTGTCCAACCGCAACATCAACTACACGAACGTGTGCACCTTCAAGTGCCAGTTCTGCGGCTTCTCGAAGGGCCCCAAGTCGCTCAACCTCCGGGGCACCCCCTACCTGCTCACGCTCGACGACATCGCCCAGCGGGCGGTGGAGGCGCAGGAGATGGGCGCCACCGAGGTCTGCCTGCAGGGCGGCATCCACCCCGATTTCGACGGCGACTACTACATCGACGTGGCCCGGGCCGTGAAGGACGCCGTCCCCGACATGCACGTCCACGGGTTCACCGCCCTGGAGGTCACCGAAGGGGCCAAGCGCCTCGGCGAGCCCCTGGCCGACTACCTCCGCCGCCTCGTCGACGTCGGGCTGGCCACCCTGCCGGGCACCGCCGCGGAGATCCTCGACGACGACGTCCGCGCCGTGCTCTGCCCCGACAAGGTCAACACCGAGGAGTGGCTCGACGCCCACCGCACCGCGCACTCGGTCGGCCTGCGCTCCAACGTCACCATCATGTTCGGGTCCATCGAGCAGCCCCGGTCCTGGGCCAAGCACCTGGTCCGCGCCCGGGACCTCCAGGCCGAGACCGGTGGGTTCACCGAGTTCGTGCCGCTGCCGTTCGTGCACATGGCCTCGCCCATCTACCTGCGCAAGCGGGCCCGGCGCGGCCCCACCTGGCGGGAGGTGGTGCTGATGCACGCCGTCGGCCGCATCGCGTACCACGGCTTCATCCCGAACATCCAGGCCTCGTGGGTGAAGCTGGGCGTGGCCGGTGTCCAGCAGCTCCTCCAGGCCGGCGTCAACGACCTGGGCGGCACGCTCATCGACGAGAACATCTCCCGGGCCGCCGGCGCCAGCCACGGCCAGGGGATGGACGAAGCCGCGTTCCGGGCCATCGTCGAGCCGCTCGGCCGGCGCCTGGAGCAGCGCACCACGCTGTACGGGTCGGCCCCCCAGCCGGCCTGATGGACCCCGAAGCGCCCTCCCTCACCGCCGAGGCGTCCGCCCTGGTCGATCGGCTCGGCGTGGTGACCAACCGCGACCTCGTCACCGAGATCATCACCACCGCCGGCGAGCTGGGCCAGGACCGCACGGACCGGCTGGACCTCAAGATCACAGCATCGGCCATCGACGAGATGCGCGACGCCTTCTTGATGTTCGCCCCGTTCAAGGACCGGCCGAAGGTCACCATCTTCGGGTCGGCCCGGACGGCCGCCACCGATCCCGTCTACGTGCAGACCCACGACGTGGCCTCGGCGCTGGCCGCGGCGGGGTGGATGGTCGTGACGGGCGCCGGTCCCGGCATCATGCTCGCCGCCATGGAGGGCGCCGGCCCCGAGGCATCCATCGGGGTCAGCATCCGCCTCCCGTTCGAGACCCGGGCCAACGACGTCATCCACGACGATCCCAAGCACGTCTCGATGAAGTACTTCTTCACCCGCAAGCTGATGCTGGTGAAGGAGTCCAAGGGCTTCGTCGCCGTCCCCGGCGGGTTCGGCACCCTCGACGAGACGCTCGAGCTGCTCACCCTCCAGCAGACCGGGAAGGCCGAGCCGACGCCCATCGTGCTGCTCGATGCCCCCGGCGGCACGTTCTGGAAGGGGTTCGCCCGGTTCGTCCACGACCAGGTGGCGGCCCGGGGCCTGGTGGCCATCGACGACCTCGACCGGGTGCTCATCACCGACAGCTGCGAAGCGGCCGTCGAGGAGATCCTCGGGTTCTGGCGCAACTACCACTCGCTCCGCTGGGTCGGGAAGCGCCTGGTGCTGCGCCTCCACGCCCCGCCCACCCCCGACGAGGTGGCCGAGCTGAACGAGCGGTTTGGCGATCGCCTGCTCGAAGGCGCCATCGAGGCCCGGGAGCCGCTCGCCGCCGAGGTGTCGAGCAAGGACCACCTGGAGCTCGCCCGGCTGGTCATGGTCTGGAACCCGTTCAAGGTGGGCGATCTCCACCACCTGATCCGGGCCGTCAACGCCCTCCCCAGCGCCCCTCCGGCCTGACCGTCAGAGGGGCCTGGCAGACTCGTCGGCCATGGCAGGTGAGTTCGACGAGATCCGGGGGCGGTTGGAGGGCATCGCGGAGGAGCTGGCCGACCTGGCCATCGTCCGCCTGCGGGAGTCCATCGACGCCGGCGGCACCGAGTACCCGGTCGACGAGAAGCGCCTCACCCGCGCCCGCCGCGCCGTCGAGAAGGCCGTCAACCTGCTCAGCGAGCCCGACGAGCACGCCTACGACTGAACCGAGGGCCCGACGCCCGATCAGTAGAAGTCAGGCAGGACCGGCGGTGCGGCGGGCAGCAGCTGGTCCATGAGCTCGAGCGCCCGACGGTCGGCGCTGCCCACGTGACCGGTGCGGGCCAGCCGGGTGGCGGGCGCGTAGCCGGCCCACCAGCTGGACAGCCCGCCGATGGTGGCGGACACCGTCCCGTCGCCGCCGGGGGTGGCGCGAGCGCGACCGTCCGCCACCTCCAGCACCCACGGTCCGTTGTTCCAGGGCGCGTGCTCGTCGATCACCGCCAGGTGCACCCGGCCCCGAGCGTGCGACGGCCAACCGCGCGCCGCGATCGCCCCCGGGACGTCGACCAGGCGCAGCATCCACCGAATCTCGCTGCGGACCACATCGGGTGCCGCATGATCGGCGATGAGGAAGAGGTCGTCCTCGGCCGGGCCGATCACGTCGAGGTCCGGCGCCTGGGACCCGGAGCTGGCCACCACGCGCCAGAGGGCCCGCACCACATCGGGATCGTCGCTGAGCACCTCGCTGACGACCACCGAGTAGTCGTAGGGGTGGCGGGCGGCGCCGAGCCGGTAGGCGGCGTAGCCGAGCAGCTCGCCGGGTCGCCCGGGGTCGTCCACCACGTAGAGCAGCGTCTCCCGGAGCGCGGCGGGGAGCCGGTGCTCCCACCACGACGGGCTCCGCGACACCGTCCCGTCCCGACCGGGCGCGAGCGCTTCGTGCAGGCGGTGGACGGCGCCGACGTCGTCCACCGAGCCGCGCCGCACGTCCACCGGGCGACTCGGCGAGATGCGGGCCAGGTCGTTGGC
>CALANQ010000259.1 GCA_937926025.1 uncultured Acidimicrobiales bacterium | reverse complement strand
TGGTTCCGTTCCCAGGTGGACCCGGTCGTCGCCGCCGAGCCCGTCCCGGACGCCTGGTCGTCCATCGCCGCCCGCATCGACGGCGCCGGCGAGGCGCCCGTGCCGGACCGCGCCCCTCGGGGACGGTGGCTGGTCGCCGCCGCTGCGGTGGTGGTGCTGCTGGTGGCATCGGCGCTGGTGATCACGGGGGCCGGCGATGGCAAGGACACGGTGTCGAGCAACCAGGGCCCGACCACCGGCTGGTACATCCCCGAAGGCCTCCCCGACGGCTGGCGGCTCCAATCGATGGAATTGCTGCCCCAGAGCCCGTGCGATGCGGTCTCCAAGCGGTGGAAGGTCCGCCCGGAAGACGCAGACCCCGACGGAAGCCGTCCGGCGATCGAACTCCGCTACTTCGCGTGCCGCGACCTGGCCGCCGCCGCGCGCCAAGAGCCGGGCCCGGCGCTCGGCGCGGGCGTGGACCGATCGCTCGTCGGTCCCTCCCTCGAGGACCCCACCTGGGAGGTGATCCGGTGGGAGGCCGACGGCCTCTGGGATCTCACGAGCGAAGGCCTCGATCGCGACCGCCTCGTCGCCGCAGCCCGAGCCATCGTCGCCGATCCCACCTCAGCTTCGGCACCGCTCCCGGAGCTGAAGGCGACGGGTGCGGGGTACTCGTTCGACCCGGATCACGCCGGCTCGCCGCCGGGTGTCGAAGTGCACCTCCAGGCGCCGAGCGGCGAGCTGGTCACGTACGACCTGCTGGTGCCCGACACCGGCCCCGGCCCCAACCCGTTCGTGTCCAGCGAGCCCGTCGAGATCCCAGGGCAGCCGCTGCCGCTCGTCCGCCGCGAACCCACGGTCCTGGGCCAGGTGTGGCGCGGCAAAGGGCTCCCGGCTGGCTACCTGCTGGGAGCGTGGCCTGGAGCAGACGTGGTGGTCCAGGCGGCCGTGTGGCCAGCCGCCGGCGCCACGGCCGACCACCAGACCCCGGCACAGGACGCCCGACGCGATGAGGTGATCGCCGCACTCCGTCCGGCCACAGCGGACCAGTGGCGACGCTTCGCCGCCACCTCGGACAAGCGGATCAGCGACGACCGGCTCCTCACCGCGCCCGACTTGGCCGGCCTGGCAGACGCACCGCGGTCCACCACCACAACCGTGCCCGATGTCAGCACGTCGTCCACCACGACCACGACACCCACCACGACCACGACCACCTCGGACCCGGGCGGCGAAGGCCCGGTGACGTCCGGCGCCGGGACCTCGACCCCGAACGAGGAGCCGCTGCCCGACTTCACCGAGCTGGACGACCTCGACATCCGACTGGAGCTGGACTCGGGCACCATCCGGGTCGGGCCGCCGGTGCCCGGGACCCTGGTGATCACCAACCCGACGGACCGCCCGGTGGCGCTGACCGAGTGCTCCGAGGGCCACACCCGCTGGGGCCTGGTGCCCATCGACCAACCCGACCAGGAGCTGCCGGTGGTCCGGATGAAGGACTGCTTCGGCACCTCCGAGGTGGAGATCCCGCCGGGGGAGACCGTTCGCTACCGGGAGGGTGGATCGGACCCGTGGGGCTGGCGGTGGCCGTTCCGGGCCCAGCGGCAGGACCCCACCGGCATCACGGGGCGGCGCCTCCTGGGAACCCTCGACCCCGGGCGCCACCTGGCGGTGCTGGAGATCCCGGGGCGGACCTCGACCCTGCGCCTGTCGGTGCCGGTCACGGTCCCCGACGACCCCTGCCCCGCCACCGATGAGATGGTGGCCCCGTTCATCGGCATGCGGGAGGTCGATGCCCGGGCGGAGGCCGACCAGCAGGGGCTGGAGTACCGGGTGGTGGCCGGGCCCGGCGCGGACGGGGCGATCGAGCAGGACCTCACGTGCCAGCGGGTCAACGTCGAGCTGAACGCCGACGGGCTGGTGATCAACGCCCTGCGCTACTGACCGCTGCAGGGTGCGCCAGCCCGACCAGCCCGATCAGCCCTCGCTGCCGAACGGGTCCGGGTCGCGGCGGGAGCCCAGCAGCTTGAGGCGCAGCGCGTTCATGGCGGTGATCACGGTGAACTGGCGGATCTGGAGGCGGTCGCCGAAGAGCGGCACGTGGAACGCCTCGGGACCGGACTCCCCGGCGAGCGGGCCGAGGTCGAGCCCGACGAACACGGTGCCCACCGGGTGGCCCTCCTGCTCGTCGGGGCCGGCCACGCCGGTGACGGCCACGCCCACGTCGGCACCGAGCACGTCGCGGGCCCCGGCCGCCATCGCAGCGGCCGCCTCGAGGGACACGACCGGGCCTTCGGGCACGTCGAGCACGTCGAACTTCACCTGCGACGCGTAGCTCACGATCGAGCCCCGGAACACGTCGGACGCACCGGGCACGTCGGCCACCCGGGAGCCCATCATCCCGCCGGTCAGCGACTCGGCGAGGCCCAGGGTGAGCGGGCGGCCCAGGCCGAGCCGCTCCCCCGCCAGGCGCAGCTCCTTCAGGACCGATGCCTCGATGGTCTCGTCGTCCACGCCGAACACCAGGTCGCCCAGGACCTCGCGGATCTCCCGCTCCTCCTCGGCCACCAGCGCCTCGGCGGCGGCCAGGTCGGGGGCCTTGGCGGTGAGGCGGAGCTTGATGCCCTCGATGCCGCTGGCGTTGTAGGCGAGCGTGGGGTTGCCGGACCCGTCGAGCACGGCGATGCGCCCGGCCAGCCGCTCCGCCAGCCCGGACTCGCTCTCTCCCCAGGTGCGCAGGGTCCGGCTGAAGATGGTGGACGTGTCGCCGGAGCGGCGCTGCAGGTCCGGGATGATGGCGGCCAGCACCAGCTCCTTCATCTCACGCGGGACGCCGGGCACGGCGTAGAGGACCTTCTCCTCGCCGTTCCACGTGACCGGGCAGATGAGGCCGGGCGCCGTGCCGGGCTGCGGATCTCGGATGGCCGTGGCCCCCACGGGCACCTCGGCCTGGCGGAGGTTGTTCATCGGCATCCGCCGGCCGCGGGAGCTGAACATCAACTCGATCCGGGCGGCGACCTCGTCGTCGAGCTCGAGGTCGACGCCCATCACCCGGGCGATGGCCTCCTTGGTGATGTCGTCCTGCGTGGGGCCGAGGCCGCCGCAGCAGATGACCGCGTCGGAGCGGCTGAGCGCCAGCTCCAGCGTGGCCACCATCCGGTCCATGTTGTCGCCGACCTTGGTCTGGAACAGCGAGTCGATCCCGGCGATGGCGAGCTGCTCGCCGATCCACGAGGAGTTGGTGTCGACGATCTGCCCGAGCAGCAGCTCCGTCCCGATGGCGACCACTTCGCAGCGCATGCGCCGCACCCTACGACGGCGTCGGGTTCCGCCGGCCCATCACCGGCTGCCAGACTCCTGGCACCGTCGGCTCGCGTGCGGACCGCCACCTCGGGAGGGATTCGTCGGTGCTCCACTCGGACACGCCACCACCCTCGACGGCCACCTCTGCCGCGCCGACGGAACCCGCGGCACCCGCCGATCCCGTTCCGGCCGACGGCCATGAGCCGCCGGCCCGGCGCCGTCCCCTCCGCCGGCGCCTCGCCCTGCCGGCGGTCGTCACCGTGGTGCTGCAGGCGATCCTGGTGGCCGGCGACCGCCAGCCGTCGATCGACGCCCTCGCCTACCTCGAGGCGGGCCGCAACCTGCTGGACGGCAACGGGTTCGTCCGCCAGGGCAGCCCCGAGCTGCACTTCCCGCCCGTGACCGCCATCGGCCTGGCCGGACTGGAGCGGCTGACCGGTGACGAGATGCACGGCGTGTGGCTGTGGAACCTCGGGTGGGGGCTGATCACGGTGGCGCTGCTCACCGCGATCGCCTGGTGGATCAGCCGGGACGACGACGTCACCGTCGCCACCGCCTGGCTGTCCACGACGGTGGGCGGGCTCATCGCCCTGTCGATCCGGGGCGGCGCGGGCAGCGAGCTCCCGGCGTGCGCGCTGATCCTGGCCTCCGCCCTGCTGGTGCTCGTGGTGCTGGACCCGAGGGCCCGGCGCGGCCTGCCCGCCGTGCTGGCCGGACTCGCCGGAGCCGGTGTCCTGGTGGGGCTGGCGTACCTCACCCGGCCCGAGTCGCTGTTCCCGGGCGCCACCGTCGGCGCTGTCGCGCTGGTCCTCCTCGCCCGTGACACCCGCCGGGGCGGCGGGACCGCGAGCCGTACGGCCACCGTGGTGGCCACCGCCGCCGTCGCCTTCGGCCTGGCGGTCGGCGCGTTCGTGGTGCCGTACGTGGCCTACGGGCACGCCCACACCGGACACTGGGCCGTCACCTCGAAGACCAAGGACGCCTCGATCGAGGCGTGGCGCGACGTGGCCCGCAACGACCGCCTCGCCCGGGACCAGGTGCTCTACGAGATCCAGCCCGACGGCGTGTCGCTCGGCCCCGACACCCGGCCGCTCACGGTGCTGGCCCACGAGGACCCCGGTGGCTGGCTGGGCATCATCGGCATCAACGCCCTGTCGATCGGCCGCTTCTACCTGTTGTGGCAGATCCTGCCGCTGTTCCTGCTGGTCCCCGCGCTGGCGAAGCTGTGGGCGACCCAGCGCCAGCGGGCCACGGTCCTGCTGGCCGCCGTAGCGGCCTGGCCGCTGGTCACCTGCCTCCTGTTCTTCACCCAGTCCCGGTACCTGATGCTCACCACGGCGACCCTCATCCCGTTCGGCTGCTGGGGGTTGGTGGACTGGACCCGCCGCCGCTCCGCCACCGGGCGCCGGCGCGCCTGGTGGGCCATCGGCGCGCTGAGCGTGCTGTCGCTGGTGGTGGGCGCCTGGCCGCTGCTGCCCGGCAGCCCGAACCCGGAGCGCACCGAGCAGCGCACCGCCGGCCGGTGGATCGCGGCCAACACCCCCGAAGGCGCCCGGGTCATGACCCGCTCGTTCCACGTGCAGGCCTACGGCGACCGGCCGGTGGTCGCCCTCCCCTACGGCGACCTCGACGAGGTCCTGGCCTACGCCCGGCGCATGGGTGTGACCTACCTGGTGGCCGACGAGACCAGCATCGCTCGCCGTCGACCGGAGCTGGACGGGCCGCTGCTCGGCCAGCGCACCGCACCCCCCGGCCTGCGCCTGGTGCACGAGTTCACCGAACGCGACCGCACGGTGCGCATCTTCGAGCTGGACCCGCCCGCTCCCCCCACCGACGAACCGCCCCGCCCCCTCGGCTACGTGGGCGACTGACCCCGTCGCAAGCAGGTCGCCCGTGCACCGCACCGGTGCGCGCGGCCCGGTCTGGGCCTCAGGTGCTGGCGGTGCGGTGGCCGAGGGTGGTGGCGGCGTCGCGGCCGTCGAGCAGGTACTGGGCGCCGGAGATCCAGGTCAGGCCCACGGCCACCCACAGCACCGAGGTGGCGAGCAGGTGGTAGTCGCCCGTGATCGGGAACAGGGCGAAGGCCACCGCGAACTCCTGCACCACCGTCTTGAGCTTGCCGAGCGTGCGAGCCGGCACAGCCAGGCCCTGGCGGGCGAGGTGCGTGCGGTACATGGAGATGGCGATCTCGCGCACGGCGATCAGCAGCACCGGGACGATCCAGAACCGACCGGCCGCCACCAGGGCGAACAGGGCGCCCAGCACCAGCACCTTGTCGGCCAGCGGGTCGAGGAACGCGCCGGACCGGGTGGTGCCGTGCTTGCGGGCGAGGTGGCCGTCGATGCCGTCGCTGAACGCCAGCACCGTCCAGAAGGCCGCGGCCGCCCACGAGGTGGGCTCCTTCACGATCATCACCAGCAGCGCCGGCGTCATGATCAGCCGGAGCATCGTGATCATGTTGGCGGGCGTCAGCAGCGCGCCCGGGCCGTAGCGATCGTCGATGGGCACCGGTCCCGTGGCCTGCTCGTCCCCCAACGCCATCGCCCGCTACTCCGCTTCCAGATCCGGTCCCTGCGCAC
>CALANQ010000258.1 GCA_937926025.1 uncultured Acidimicrobiales bacterium | reverse complement strand
GCTGGGCCATCGAGGTCCGCGTCAACGCCGAGAACCCGGCGGGCGGCAAGTTCCTCCCGGCCCCCGGCAAGATCGACAAGCTCACCGCCCCGTCCGGCTTCGGCACCCGCTGGGACGGCGGCTACGAGTCCGGCGACGAGGTCAGCCAGTTCTACGACAACCTCGTCGGCAAGCTCATCGTCTGGGGCTCCGATCGCGACACCGCGATCGACCGCCTCAAGCGGGCCATCAACGAGATGGTCATCGAGGGCATCGACACCACCCTCCCCGCCCAGCTGGTGATCCTCGACAACCCGGACTTCCGGGCCGGCGAGCACTCCACCAACTGGGTCGACAAGGGCCTGATCGACCTCAGCGGCATCACGTCGGGTCGCCTCGGCGGCGCCGAGCCCGAGGTGGGCGAGGATGCCGAGCCCAAGGTCCGCCGCGACGTCGACGTCGAGGTCAACGGCAAGCGCTTCGCCGTGGCCATGTGGGTCCCCGAGTCCGCCATGGCCGCCGCGCCGGCCGCCGCCGGCGGTGCCACCGCCAAGCCCCGCACCAAGCGGGCTGCGGCCGGCGGCGGCGGTGCCGCCGGCACCGGGTCCATCGTGGCGCCGATGCAGGGCACCATCGTGAAGGTCGACGTCGCCGTCGGCGACGAGGTGGCCGCCGGCCAGGTGGTCTGCGTGCTCGAGGCCATGAAGATGGAGAACAACGTCGCCACCGACGTGGCCGGCACCGTGGCCGAGGTCAAGGTCGAGGCCGGTCAGGCCGTCGGCTCGGGCGACGTCCTCGTGGTCGTCACCCCCGCCCCCGCCGAGTAGCGGACACCGCCACCAGCGGGCCGCACGGCCCGCCACCCCACCCACTCCGAACTTCGTAGCTCAGCTCGACCGAACGGTCGTCCTGGCCTACGAAGTTCGTCGTTTCTGGGGCGTCAGGCCTCCGGCGGGTTGGCGGCGAGGTACGCCTCGAGAGCCCGGGCGACCACCTCGAGGTCGCCTGGTTCCACCTCGAACGACACCCCGTGCGTGCTGTTCGACGACAAGAACGGATCCTGCCGGGTCCGCCCGCTCGGTCGGTTCGGTCAGCAGGAGGCGAACAGGTCGGGGCGGAAGGCCTCGAGCTGCTGGCGGTCCAGGACGTGGGCGCTGAGGTCCTCGGCCACCAGGGTGGGGGCGCCGTCGGGCAGGGAGTCCCGGAGGGCCACCAGGTCGTCGTGGTCGAGCTGGGGCTGGGCGATGGGGTGATCGATGAGCAGGTCCAGGTTGGACCGGACCAGCAGCACCTCCTCGGGCCGGAACCCGAGACGGAAGGCGATGGTGGCGCCCACCAGGTTCCCCTGGTCGCCCGGGAGGTCGTCGAGCGCGGTCTGGAGGTCGGCCCCGAACTCGACGGGCACGCCGTCGGCCTGGGCGACGAGCCGATCCAGCGCCGCGCGGTCCAGCGACGGGGCGGCATCGGCCTCGGCCACCTTGGTCCCGGGCGGCTCGGCCACATCGCCGCGCAGGAGGCTGATGACCAGCGCGTGCTGGACGGCGCACGGGTCGGTGATGCGATCGGGGTGGACGAAGCCCCGGGAGCTGGGCGGGTACAGGATCGGTCCACCATCGATGGCCAG
>CALANQ010000257.1 GCA_937926025.1 uncultured Acidimicrobiales bacterium | reverse complement strand
CCGCCACGATCACGATCCCCGCCGGGGCAAGGCCGTCACCCCCGAGGGCATCCGGGCCGACCTGGTGCTCATGAAGCAGCACGGCATCAACGCGGTGCGCACCTCGCACTACCCGAACGACGCCGTGCTCTACGACCTGTGCGACCAGCTCGGGCTCTACGTGGTGGACGAGGCGGACCTGGAGACCCACGCCTACCTGCGCAGCCTCCTGAAGGACCCGAGGTGGGGGAGCGCCGTGCTCGAGCGCATCACCCGCATGGCCCAGCGGGACAAGAACCACCCGTCGATCATCATCTGGTCGCTGGGCAACGAGAGCGGCAACGCCCCCATCCTCCACGCCGCCGCCGAATGGCTCCGGCAGTGGGACGGGACCCGCCCGATCCAGTACGAGAGCAGCATCGGCGAGGCGATCTTCACGGACCTCACGAACGGCGGATCGCTGGAGCTGGGCGAGCTGATGAGCCGGCCCACGCCCGAGTCAGACCTGGTGGTGCCAATGTACCCCGAGGTGCCGGACCTGATCTCGTGGGCCCCCCGCTCCCTGCCGGACCGCCCGCTGATCATGTGCGAGTACATCCACGCCATGAACAACTCGTGCGGCGGTCTGGCCGACTACTGGGACGCCATCCGCACCCACCCCGGGCTCCAGGGCGGGTTCGTCTGGGACTGGGTGGACCAGGCGCTGGTGCAGCAGCAGCCCGACGGCACCGAGCGCCTGGCGTACGGCGGCGACTTCGGCGACGAGCCCCACGACGGCCCGTTCTGCCTGAACGGCCTGGTCGACACCTGGCGCAACCCGCACCCCGCCCTGCTGGAGCTGGCGGCCGTCATCGCCCCGGTCCGCATCGCCGGCCTCGACCCGGCCCGGGGTGTGGTCCACCTCACCAACGAGCATGACTTCGTGGACCTGTCGCACCTCCAGCCCTCGTGGGCGGTCGAGGTCGACGGGGTCGCCATCGACGGCGGCACGCTCGACCCGCTCGACCTGGCGCCCGGCGCGTCCACCGAGCTCCGGGTCCCGGTGCCGCCCGTCGATCTCCGCCCCGGCGAGCGGGCCCACCTGACCGTGGCGTTCTCGCTCCTCGACGGCACCCCCTGGGCCGATGCCGGCCACCTCGTCGCCCGCCAGCAGCTGCTGATGGCCGCCTCGCCGGGTGCCACCGCTGCGCCCGAGACCGGCTCCGCCGACGCGCCGAGGGTGGGGCAGGCCGAGCTCGCGCTGTGGCGGGCGCCGATCGACAACGAGTCGTTCGCTCCGGTGCTCGACCCGCACGCGGCGCGGTGGGAGCGGCTGGTGCTCCGCGGCGCCAGCTCCATCGCGGAGCTGGTCACGACCACGAGCGACGACGGCACGGTGACCCACGAGGTGGTGGTGCCCGAGGGGCTCGACGACATCCCCCGGGTGGGGGTGCGCCTCGCGCTCGGGTCGGGCATCCGCACGGTGGAGTGGTTGGGCGACGGGCCGCACGAGGGCTACTCGGACCGGTGCGCGTCGACTCGGTTCGGGCGGTGGACCACGCCGGTCGACGAGTGGGCCGTGCCCTACGTCCACCCGCAGGCGAGCGGCAACCGCACCGGGGTCCGCTGGCTGCGGTTCCTCGACGCCGACGGCGCGGTGGTGGCCACCATCGACCAGATGGACGGGCTGGACGTGTCGGTCAGCCGCTGGACGCAGGAGGAGATCGCCGATGGCGGTCACCTCGAGGATCTGCCGACGGTCGAGCAGCGTGACGCGTGCTTCGTCTGGATCGATGCCCGCCACCGAGGCGTTGGTTCCGGCGCGGTCGGCCCCGACACCACGGCCGAGCACCGCATCGGCCCCGGCCCGTACCGCTGGAGCTACCGCCTCCGCTGACCGGCCCCGAGCACCGGCCTGTGCAGCAACCCGGCCCTGAGCCTCGTTCCTGCACACCACGGCGATGAGTCCGATGGGCGTGTGCAGCAACCCGGGCTGAGGCCGGCTTCCTGCACGGCGGCCGGCGATGGGTCAGACGCCGGCGGGGACCGGGGGACCGGGGTCGAGCTGGTCGTCGTCGTCCTGGAACAGCGAGTCGTCGGCGTGGCCCTCGACGTCGACGTTGGGGAGGATGCGGTCCAGCCACGTCGGCAGCCACCAGTTCCGGTCGCCGAGCAGCTCCATGGTGGCGGGCACGAGGAGCATGCGGACCACCGTGGCGTCGAGGAGGATCGCCATGGCCAGGCCGGTGCCCATGAGCTTGGCGGTGCGGTCCGACTCCAGGATGAACGAGCCGAACACGAACACCATGATGGCGGCGGCGGCGGTGATGACCTTGGCCGTGGCCGCCAGGCCGTCGGCCACGGATCGGCGGCTGTCGCCGGTGCGGTGCCACTCCTTGCGGATGCGGGACAGCAGGAACACCTCGTAGTCCATGGAGAGGCCGAACACGATGG
>CALANQ010000256.1 GCA_937926025.1 uncultured Acidimicrobiales bacterium | reverse complement strand
AGCCGGCTGAACCAGAGCTGGGAGAGCGCCGCGCAGATGAACAGCACCAGGAGCGAAGCCCCGACGAACGTGCCGGTGATGTCCTTGAGCTCGGTGGTGTAGCCCACGGAGCTGCCGATGTCCTCGTACACCTGCTTCAGCTCGCTGCCGGTGGCGGCGGTGAAGGCGGTGCCGTTGGTGGCGTTGGCCACCTTGGCGAGTGCCGCCGGGTTCACCGGGACGGCGATGGGGCCGTCCTGGCCGGGGAGGTCGATGACGCCGTCGGCGGTGCCGAAGGCGATGGTGGACACCGGCACGTTGGCCTTCTTGGCGGCGGCCGCGGCCTGGGCGTCGGGCCGGCCGCTGGTGGTCTCGCCGTCGCTCATCAGCACGATCCGCGCCGGGACCTTCTTGCCGTCGGCGGACTTCGGTGCCGTCTTGATGGCGTCGAGCGAGGCGTAGATGGCCTCGCCGATGGCGGTGCGCTCGCCGAGGCGGAGCTGGTCGATGGCGGCGAGCAGCTCCTCGCGGTCCTGGGTGGGCGCCACCTTCACCACGGCGGTCCCGTTGAAGGTGACGAGGCCGACGTTCAGGCGGGGCGGCAGCAGTTCCACGAACTGCTTGGCGGCGTTCTGCGCCGCCTCCAGGCGGCTCGGCGCCACATCGGTGGCCTCCATCGAGAGGGAGGTGTCGATGGCCATCATGATGGTGGCCCGCTCCCGGGGGACCCGGACGTCGCGCGCCGGCTTGGCGAAGGCGCCGACCATGCCGGCCAGCGCCAGCAGCATCAGCACCGCCGGCACGTAGCGGCGGTAGCCGGGGTTCTTCGGGGCGACGGAGTCGAGCAGCGCCAGGTTGGTGAACCGCACGGCGTAGGTGGCTCGGCGTCGCTGCAGGACGACGAACGAGATCCCGAGGGCCGCCACGCCCAACAGGAGCCAGAGCCGTCCGGACTCGACGAACGTGAGGGCGAACACGGGGGTGGTCATCGGGACTCCCAACCAGCGCGTCGAGCGTGCACGCGTTCACGGCGGGAGGCCACGAAGCGCACGATGTCGAGGAGCCAGTCCTGGTCGGTGCGGAGGATGAGGTGGTCGGCGCCCGCTTGGCGGATGCCCTGCTCGATGGCGGCTCGCTGCTGGACGGCGGCGGCCTCGTAGCGGTCGCGGAGCTTCTTGGAGGTGCGAACGTCGCTGGTGCGGCCGGTGGCGGGATCCACCAGCGACAGCACGCCGACGTCGGGGAGGGAGAGCTCCCGGGGGTCGAGGATCTCGACGGCGACGGTCTCGTGGCGGGTGGTGACCCGGCGGAGGGCCGGGCCCCAGCTCTCGGGATCGCCGAGGAAGTCCGACACCACGACGGCGAGGCCGCGGCGGCGGGCGATGGCGGCGGTGCGGGCCAGGGCGTCGCTCAGGTCGACCTGCCCCTCGCCGGCGCGCGGGGTGGTGGTGAGGCGGTGGAGCGCGCTCATCAGGTGGGTGCGCCCACCCTTGGCCGGCACGACCTCCAGCCCCGACGGCTGGAGCGTGATGAGCCCGAAGCGGTTGCCGGTGCGGTTGGTGAGGAAGCCCACGGCGGCCGCCGCCGACACGGCGAGGTCGCGCTTCTCGCACCAGGCGGTGCCGAAGTCCATCGAGGCACCCAGGTCCGCGATGACCCAGGTCTCCAGCTCCCGGTCGGCGATGGTGTCGCGGACGTAGGGCTCCTGGAGCCGGGCGGTCACGTTCCAGTCGATGCGGCGGACGTCGTCGCCGGCCTGGTACGCCCGCGTCTCACCCAGCTCCGAGCCGTGGCCCGGGACGATGCCCTGGTACTCGCCGTGGAGCAGGCCGTCGAGCTTGTGGCTGACGGCCAGGTCGAGGCGGCGCAGGACCTCGTCGGGCCCGGTCTTGGTGGTCCGGGGCGGGACGTTGGCGGGGGCGGACACCGGTCAGCGCGCCTCGCCGGGCGCACCCCAGCCGCTGCTGGGGTTGTCGGTGCCGGTGGCCTCGCCCGGCTGCGGCGTGGCGGGCGGTGCGGCCCACTGGGCGGGTGCGGCGGCCGACGCCTCGTCCCACGCGCTGGGAGCCGCAGCCGTCTGCGGCGCCGGTGCCGGCGCCGGGCTGGCTGCCGGTGCGGTCTGCCCCCAGCTGGCCTGCGGGGCCTGCGGCGGGGCCATGCGCTGCGCGGTGTGGTCCTGCGACGGGGCCACCCGTGGCGCGGGCACGGTGGCCAGGACCCGGGCGAGGACGTCGTTGACGGTGATGTCGCGGGCGAGCGCCTCGTACGACAGCACCAGGCGGTGCCGGAAGATGTCGGGGGCGACGTCGTAGATGTCCTGGGGGAGCACGTAGGCCCGGCCGCGCAGCAGGGCGAGGGCCCGGCCGGCAGCGACGAGGCCGAGGCTGGCCCGGGGGCTGGCGCCGTACTGGAGGAACTGGCCCAGGTCGGCCATGCCGAACCGCTCGGGCTCGCGCGTGGCGAACACCAGGTTCACGGCGTAGTCCACGACCTCGCGGGCCACGAAGATCTTGTCGGCCTCGTCCTGGAGGTGGCCGAGCGCCTCGATGGTGAGCGACTCCTTCGGCTCCGGCGGCGCCACGCCCATGCGCTGGACGATCTCCACCTCCTCCGACGGCGTCGGGTACTCGACCACGATCTTCATGAGGAACCGGTCCCGCTGGGCCTCCGGCAGCGGGTACACGCCCTCCTGCTCGATGGGGTTCTGGGTGGCGAGCACCAGGAACGGCTCCGGCACCGGGTAGGTGCTGCCGCCGATGGACACCTGGTGCTCCGCCATGACCTCCAGCAGGGCCGACTGCACCTTGGCGGGGGCCCGGTTGATCTCGTCGGCCAGCACGAAGTTGGCGAAGACCGGCCCGAGCTCCACGTCGAACGTGTGGGAGTCGGCCCGGTAGATGCGGGTGCCCATGACGTCGGCCGGGAGCAGGTCGGGGGTGAACTGGATGCGGGTGAACGACCCGCCCACCACCCGGGCGATGGTCTCGGCCGCCAGGGTCTTGGCCAGGCCGGGCACGCCTTCGAGGAGGGCGTGGCCGCGGGCCAGCAGGCAGATCAGCAGGCGCTCGACCGTGCGGTCCTGGCCGACGATGACCTTCTTGACCTCGAACAGGGTCTGCTCGAGGCGCTCGGCAGCTGGCGCCTGGTTCGCGGCGTCCAACGGCTGATCGGTCATGTGGTGCTCCTCTGCGCGTGGCGGGGCGACCGGCTGCGTCGGGTCGCGAAACAGACAGCGTATGGCCCTGTCGGTCGCAACCGGCCCGCGGCAAGCGGTCTCGACCTCTTCCGCAGGGTTTCACCGACGTTTCTGCGGTGACCAGTACCTTTCTCGCCGTGCGCATCCTGGTGG
Organism: uncultured Acidimicrobiales bacterium; assembly: GCA_937926025.1. Taxonomy (GTDB): domain Bacteria; phylum Actinomycetota; class Acidimicrobiia; order Acidimicrobiales; family Iamiaceae; genus Aquihabitans. The sequence continues at coordinate 8,981 of CALANQ010000256.1, read as the reverse complement.
TGGAAGACGAGATCGAGCTGGCCGACGCGATCGCCAAGGGCCTCCGACGGGAGGGCTACGCCGTCGACGTGGCCAACGACGTGTCCGGTGCCGTCGACCGGCTGGTGGTGTCGGCCTACGACCTGGTCACCCTGGACCTCAACCTGCCCGACGGTGACGGCCTCGATCTGGCCAAGCGGGTGCGGGAGGACCCGGCGTTCGCGCCGCTCGACGGCGAGACCGCCCCGCGCATCTTGATGCTCACCGCCCGTGACGGCGTGGGGGAGCGGGTCGTCGGCCTCGACCAGGGCGCCGACGACTACCTGGTGAAGCCGTTCGCCTTCGCCGAGCTCTCCGCTCGGGTCCGGAGCCTGCTGCGCCGCGACGCCGGCCGCAGCGGCGCCACGCTCACCGTCGGCGGCCTGCAGCTCGACACCGCCCGGTTCGAGGCCACCCGCGAGGGCACCCTCCTGGACCTCACCGCCAAGGAGTTCGCCCTCCTCCGCTACTTCATGACCCACAGCGGCGAGGTCCTGAGCCAGGAGCGGCTCCTCGAGCACGTGTGGGACGAGAACGCCGACCCGCTCACCAACACGGTCCGCGTGACCGTCGGGACCCTGCGCCGCAAGCTCACCCGCGACGACGACGTCGACCCGCCCATCGAGACCGTCATCGGCGCCGGGTACCGCCTCCGGCCCGACGTCCTGGCGGGCGACCCTGGCGATGCCTGACCGCGACCCGTCCCTGCCGCCGCCGCCCCCGGATCCGCCGGTGGCGGTCCCGAACCCGGCCGCCGTCCGTCCGGGCCGCCGTGCCCCCGAGCCGGTGGCCGATCCGGATCCGGCGGATGAGATGCCGCTGTCGGCGCCGGCGCGCGGTGCCCTGAAGCTGGCCGAGTGGCTGCCGGACTGGGCCGGGTCCATCCGGTTCCGGCTCACCGCCATCTACTCGCTGCTGCTGTTCGGTGTGGCCGCCTTCATGTTGGCGGGGATGTACGCCTTCCTGGCCACCCGCCTGCACGAGGAGAACGTCTACCGCACCTACCGGGTCACCACCGTCGAGGAGGTGCCGGGCGGCGTCATCATCACGCCGCGAGAGGTGCAGGCCAGCTACCGCACGGTGGAGGCGCTGGCCAACGAGCGGGCGCTGTCGCTGCTGCGCGGGTACTCGCTGTGCGCCCTGGTGATCCTCTTCTTCGTGAGCCTGGTCATCGGTTGGCTGGTCGCCGGGCGGGTCCTGGCACCGATCGGTCGCATCACCAGCGTGGCGAGGGAGATCCAGGCCACGGACCTGTCGCGTCGCATCGCGCTGCGCGGACCGCCCGACGAGCTCAAGGAGCTGGCCGACACCTTCGACGCCATGCTCACCCGCCTCGACGAGGCGTTCGTGGGGCAGCAGCGGTTCATCCAGGAGGCGTCGCACGAGCTGCGGAACCCGCTCGCCGTCATCCGCACCAACCTCGACGTCGCCCTCGCCGACCCCGATGCCGACCCGGCGGAGCTGCGCCGGGTGGCCGAGCTGGTGGGCGCCTCCGCCATGCGCATGTCGCGCCTGGTCGACGACCTCATGGTCTACGCCCGCATGGGTGCCCCGGCCCGGGAGCAGGTGCCGGTCGAGCTGGGGGACCTGGTCGACGATGCGGTCGACGAGTTCCAGGCCGTGGCCGCGTCCCGGCGCATCACGCTGGTGACCGAGCTGGTCCCGAGCTGCGTGGTCGAGGGCGATCGCCTGGCGCTGCGCCAGGCGGTGGCCAACCTGCTGCACAACGCCGTGCGCCTGGCCCCCGAGGGGAGCCGCATCTGGCTGGCCACCGGCACCGAGGGACCGGCGGCGTGGGTCACCGTCACCGACGAGGGCCCCGGCATCGCCGAGGAGGATCGGCCCAAGGTGTTCCAGCGGTTCTGGCGCGGCGACCAGAAGGCGGCCCGGGCCGAGGGCCGCAGCGGCCTCGGGCTGGCCATCGTCGCCCAGATCGTGGCGGACCACGGCGGCAGCGCCACGGTGGCCGCAGCCCCGACGGGCGGCTCGATCTTCACGCTGTGGCTTCCGCTGGCCGGCACCGGCGGGCCGCTGGACCCGGCCACGGGCACCGACCTCGGCGGCGACGCCGGCGCGGCGGACTCTCAGGAACCTGCCAGCTGACCCTTACCGGGCCTTTCGGGGTCGGTTCGTAGGTTCCGTCGGCGAAAGGCAGGTCCGATGTCTCCTGAACCCACCCCCCGCCCGCAGAGCCCCTGGGCCCCGTCCGCGCCGCCCGTCGCCCCGCCCTCGGGCGCCTCGTACCCGCCCCACGCCGCCACCCAGCCGGTGGCCGCGTACGTCCCGCCCACCGCGCCGCCGCGTCCGCTCTACCCGAGCACCGGTGCGCCGCCGGTCGCCGGGAACGGGCAGCCGCCCACCTGGCCGCCCGCCGGTCCTGCCGCCTCCACCCCGCCTCCTGCCGCACCCGGTCCGAACCGCAAGGCCCGGCGCGAGCGCAACGGCCGAGGCCGCAGCCTCGTCGCCGTCGCCGCCATCTCCGCCCTGCTGGCCGGGGCCGCCGGCGGCGCCGCTGGCGTCCTCGCCGCGGAGCGCAACGACCAGAACCAGCCGACGGCGACCGCCACCGAGACCACGCCGGTGTCCACCGAGGTCCCACCGGTGTCCGGTGACTCGTCGGAGCCCGCCGCCGCCGTGGCCACCGCCCTCGCCCCGGCCGTGGTGCAGATCGAGACCACCAAGGGCCTCGGATCGGGCTTCATCTACGACGAGAGCGGCCTGATCATGACGGCCTCCCACGTCACCGATGGGGCCGGCACCGTCGACGTCCGCATGGCCGACGGCACCCGCCTCACCGGCACCGTCGTGGGCGAGGATCCGTCCACCGACGTCGCCGTCGTCAAGATCGAACCGCCGAAGGACATGCCCGTCGCCACCCTCGCCACGGGTGTCACGGTGAAGGTCGGCCAGACCGCCATCGCCATCGGCAGCCCGTTCGGCCTGGACCAGAGCGTCACCGCCGGCATCGTGAGCGCCGTGGGCCGGTCGGCCGAGACGCCCGGCGGCGTGATCCCCGCCATCCAGACCGACGCCCCCATCAACTCGGGCAACTCCGGCGGCGCGCTCGCCGACCGGACCGGTCGGATTATCGGCATCAACGACTCCATCGCCACCGGCGGCAGCAACGCCACGGGCAACCTCGGCATCGGCTTCGCCATTCCGATCGACATCGCCAAGTCGGTTGCCGACCGGATCGTGGCCGGCCAGTCCACCGAGGCCGGGTTCCTCGGCGTCGAGGGCGCCGACGCCACCGGGAGCCACACCGGTGCCGCGATCACCTCCGTGTCCGCCGGGTCGCCGGCGGCCGAGGCCGGGCTCACCGAGTCCGATGTGGTGGTGGCCGTGGACGGCAAGCCGATCTCCTCGATGATCGATCTGGCCGCCAAGGTCCGCACCCACGAGCCCGGCGACACGGTGGAGCTCACCGTCTCCACCAACGGTCAGCAGCGGGTGGTCCGGGTCACCTTGGGGCCCGCCCCCACCAACTGATCCCCCCCCGCCCCACCCGGTGAGGACCTCGGCTCCCGAGCGGGCCGAGGTCCACCGGTAGGCTCCACGCCGTCATGGAGCCCGTCATCCTCATCCTCATCGCCCTGGTCCTCGTGATCGGGACCGCCGGCTTCCTCGTCACCACGCGCAAGCGCCGTGAGCAGGTCGAGCTGGAAGCCGTCCGCCAGTCCACCCTGGCCCCGGGAGCCCCCACGGTTCCCGAGGAGGTCAAGGAGGCCATCGCCCAGAAGGAGGCCGACGAGGCCGTCGCCTCCGCGATCGACACCGTCGAAGCGCCTCCGATCGAGACCCCGGTGGTGGAGGCGCCCCCGAAGCGGCCCAGCTTCCGGGATCGGCTGTCGAAGGCGCGGGCCACCTTCGCCGGGTTCCTCGGCCGTTCCGCCATCGACGACGACACCTGGGACGAGCTCGAGGAGGCCCTCATCCGGGCCGACCTCGGCGTCGGGCCGGCCTCCGCCCTGATCGAGCACCTGAAGGGCCGGGTCCGCGAGGAGAACCTCCAGTCCGGCGATGAGCTGGTGGCCGTGCTCAAGGCGGAGATGAAGGCCCGCCTCGCCGGCAAGGACCGCTCGCTCACGCTCGACGACGGCCAGACCAACGTGTGGCTCTTCGTCGGCGTCAACGGCGTCGGCAAGACCACCACCATCGGCAAGCTCGGCAAGCGCATGACGGGGGAGGGGCACTCGGTCGTCATGGCCGCGGGCGACACCTTCCGGGCCGCTGCCGCCGAGCAGCTCGGCACCTGGGCCGACCGATCCGGCGCCCAGCTGGTGCGCGGCGCCGAGGGCGGCGACCCCTCCGCCATCATCTTCGACGCCATCGAGTCGGCCGCGGCCAAGGGCGCCGATCTCGTGCTGGCCGACACCGCCGGCCGCCTCCACACCAAGAGCAACCTCATGGAGGAGCTCAAGAAGGTGCGCCGCGTGGCCAGCAAGGAGCCCGGCCACGTCACCGAGGTGCTGCTCGTGATCGACGCCACCACCGGCCAGAACGGCCTGGTCCAGGCCCGCCAGTTCACCGAGGCCACCGAGGTCACCGGCGTGGTCCTCACCAAGCTCGACGGGTCCGCCAAGGGCGGCATCGTGTTCGCCATCCAGTCCGAGCTGGGCATCCCGGTCAAGCTGGTGGGCCTCGGCGAGACCGCCGACGACCTCGTCGACTTCGATCCCGACGAGTTCGTCGACGCCCTCTTCTCCGCCTGACCCGTCCGTCCACCCACCCCATTCGTCGAGCACCCGCTCACCCTCCGGAGGTCCCCGTGCTGAAGGTCCTGCTGTTCCCGTTCCGAGCGCTGATCCTGTTCTTCAAGCTCTCCGGCGTGAAGGGCGGGTTCCTGTTCCTGCTCGGCGTCGCCGTCGGCCTGCTCGTCGCCCCGCAGACGGGTCCCGAGCTGCGGGCCCGCATCCAGGCCAAGCTCGCCGCCCGCTCCGGCGGCCTCCCTGCCGAAGAGGAGTACAACCGGCTCTGAGTCGCTTGCCCCGCCGGGCAGGCCGGTAGAGTCGCAACCCCATGTTCGAGTCACTTTCCGACCGTTTCGACGGCATCTTCAAGAACCTGCGCGGCAAGGGCCGCCTCAGCGAGAAGGACGTCGACGAGGTCCTCCGCGAGATCCGCCTCGCCCTGCTCGAGGCCGACGTCAACTTCACCGTCGTCAAGGGCCTCGTGGGCCGCATCCGCGAGCGGGCCGTCGGCGCCGACCTCCACGCCGCGCTCGATCCGGCCGCCCAGGTCATCGACATCGTCCACCAGGAGCTCATCGCCACCCTCGGCGGCGAGACCATCCGCATCACCTACGAGTCCAAGCCGCCCACCGTCATCCTGATGGCCGGCCTCCAGGGCTCCGGCAAGACCACCACCTCGGCGAAGCTGGCCCGCTGGTTCAAGCAGCAGGGCCGCAACCCGATGCTGGTCGGTGCCGACCTCCAGCGGCCCGCCGCAGTCCAGCAGCTCCGCACGCTCGCCAACCAGGTCGACGTGCCGGTGTTCTCCGCCGAGGACGACGTCGTCGCCTCCGGCCAGGGCGACCCCGTCGCCGTCGCCCAGGGCTGCATCGCCGAGGCCAAGCGCCTCGGCAAGGACGTGGTCATCGTCGACACCGCCGGCCGCCTCGCCATCGACGCCGAGCTCATGGAGCAGGTGCGCCAGATCTCCGAGGCCACCAGCCCGAAGTACACGTTCCTCGTCGTCGACGCCATGACCGGCCAGGACGCCGTCACCGTCGCCGAGAACTTCCACCAGGCGCTGGAGCTCGACGGCGTCATCCTCACCAAGCTCGACGGCGACGCACGCGGCGGTGCCGCCCTCTCGGTGAAGGAGGTCGTGGGCAAGCCCATCGCCTTCGCCAGCACCGGCGAGAAGCTCGACGACTTCGACCTGTTCCACCCGGACCGCCTCGCCGGGCGCATCCTGGGCATGGGCGACATCCTCACCCTCATCGACAAGGCCAAGGTGGCCTTCGACGAGCAGGAGGCCGAGGCCGCCGCCGCCCGCATGCTCGAGGGCCAGTTCACGCTGGAGGACTTCCTCGAGCAGATGGCCCAGGTCAAGAAGATGGGCAACCTCGGCAGCCTCATGAAGATGATGCCGGGCATGCCCAAGGAGCTCCGGAACCAGGAGATCGACGACCGGGAGCTGGCCAAGATCGAGGGCATCATCCACTCGATGACGCTCGAGGAGCGGCGCGACCCCAAGATCATCGACGGGTCCCGCAAGCTGCGCATCTCCAAGGGCGCCGGGGTCGACGTCACCACCGTCAACGCCCTGCTCAAGCAGTTCGGCGAGATGCAGAAGATGATGAAGGGCATGGGCGCCGGCATGCTCGGCCGGGGCCGCAAGGGCAAGAAGGGCAAGAAGGGCGGCGGCGGCCGCACCACCCCTAAGGGCGGGGCGCCGAAGTTCACCCTGCCCCCGTCGGCCACCAGCGGCGCCAAGCCCGAGTTCAAGCTGCCCGGCCTGTAGCGCCGTCCGCTGCGGCGGGCCTGCGCTTGCGCGGACCCGGGCCCAGCGACCACCATTGATCCCCGGCCCGACTTCGCTCGGCCCCGTTCTCACCAAGTACCAGAAACAGGAAGAAGACCACTCGTGGCCGTCAAGCTCCGCCTCATGCGGATGGGCAAGAAGAAGCAGCCCACCTACCGCGTCGTCGCCGCCGACTCGCGGTCGCCCCGCAACGGGCGCTTCATCGAGATCGTGGGCACCTACCAGCCCCGCCTCGAGCCCTCCGGTGTCAACATCGACAACGACAAGGCCCTGAAGTGGCTGCGCACCGGCGCCCAGCCCACCGACACCGTCGAGCGCCTCCTGAAGATCTCCGGTGCCTGGGACGAGTTCAAGGGCACCAAGGCCCCGGCCGCGGCCGGAGCCGAGTCGTGACCGACGCCGACGCCACCCCCGAGGTGGAGGAGTCGGCGGCGCCCACCGAGGCGCCCAACGCCGTGTCGGTCCTGACCTACGTGGTCAAGCAGGTCGTCGACAACCCCGACGCCGTGTCCGTCTCCACGTCGGAGGGTCGCCGCGGCGGCCTGCAGCTCGACGTGCGCGTCGGCGACGGCGACATGGGCCGGGTCATCGGCAAGCGCGGGCGCATCGCCCAGTCGATCCGCACCGTCGTCCGGGCCGCCGCCGTCAAGGACGGCGCCCAGGTCGACATCGAGTTCGTCGACTGACCTTCGGTCGCCCCGGCGCCAGAGCGCCGCACCGAGCACCATCACGATGAACCAGCTGGAGATCGGCCGCATCGGCAAGGCCCACGGCCTGCGCGGCGAGGTCACCGCGGTCATCTCCTCGGACCGCCCCGAGCGCACTGCGCCCGGGGCGGTGTGGATCCTGGACTCGGGTTCGTACACGGTCCGGTCGATCCGACCGTTCCAGACCAAGTGGATCGCTGCGCTCGACGGCGTCGACGACCGCGGCGCCGCCGAGGCCCTGACCGGCTCGGTCATCCTCGGCGACCCCATCGACGACGACGACGCCCTGTGGGCCCACGAGCTCCTCGGCGCCACCGTCGTCACCCCCGACGGCACCGAGTGGGGGACCGTGGCCGCCATCTACCCCAACCCGGCCTCGGACCTGATCGAGCTGTCCGACGGCACGCTCATCCCCACGGTCTTCGTCACCGACCAGTCCGGCCTCCCCGACCGCGTCGTCGTGGATCCCCCCGAGGGCCTCCTCCAGGGCGAGCCCGAAGAAGCCTGATCCGTTCTCGTGCAGGATCAACAGCCTGAGGCTGTCAGGACCGCACCAGTTCCCGCCCTCGCCGGTTCATGCGGGGATGCGACAGCCTGAGGCTGCAGGATCTGCACGAGAACCGACCGATCGGCACGAGAACGGTGCGGCGGCGGCCGTCGTCAGTCGAGGTCGAACTCGGCGAGGGCCTTGCGGTCCGCCTCCGTGAGTCCGCCGCGGGCCTCGATCAGGTCGGGGCGGTCGCTGACGGTGCGAGCCAGCGCTTGAGCGCGGCGCCAGCGGGCGATGCGGGCGTGATCGCCCGAGCGCAGCACGTCGGGCACCTCCCAACCGCGGAACTCGGCGGGTCGGGTGTAGTGCGGGTACTCCAGCAGGCCCTCGCTGAACGACTCGTCGTCGCCGGAGGTGGTGTTGCCCATGACCCCCGGGACCAGGCGGCCGACGGCCTCGATGACCACGAGCGCCGCCACCTCGCCGCCGGCCAGCACGTAGTCGCCGATGGAGAGCTCGCCGTCGACCAGGTGGTCCACCACGCGGGCGTCGACGCCCTCGTAGCGGCCGCAGAGCAGGCTGAACCCCTCGCCCGCCGCCAGCTCCCGTGCGAAGCCCTGGTCGAGCGTGCGGCCGCCGGGACCCATGAGGAACAGCGGTCGGGGCGGGTCCACCGCTTCCACCGCGCTGAACAGCGGCTCGGGCATCAGCACCATGCCGGCGCCGCCGCCGAAGGGGGAGTCGTCCACCGACCGGTGCGGGTCGACGGTCTCGGAGCGGAGGTCGTGGGCCCGGATGTCCAGGAGCCCCTTGTCCTGCGCCTTCCCGAGCAGCGCCCGCGACGTGAAGCCCTCGACCAGGTCCGGGAAGATCGTGAAGACGTCGATGCGCACGGGCGCCAGCGTGGCACAGCCCTCCCGGTTGGCCTCGAACCGGACGGAACGCCTAACGTTGACCTCTGCTGTGAGCGCCCTCCGGTGCTCCCCCCAATTCTCCGTCTCAGGATCAGAGTCCCATGAAGACCACCGACGTCATCGACAACGCCAGCCTCCGCACCGACGTGCCGGACTTCCAGCCCGGCGACACGCTGAAGGTCCACGTCCGCGTGGTCGAGGGCAACAAGCAGCGCGTGCAGGTGTTCCAGGGCGTGGTCATCCGCCGCCAGAACGGTGGCATCCACGAGACCTTCACCGTCCGCAAGCTCTCCTACGGCGTCGGCGTCGAGCGCACCTTCCCGGTCCACTCGCCGATCATCGAGAAGATCGAGGTCTTCACCC
>CALANQ010000255.1 GCA_937926025.1 uncultured Acidimicrobiales bacterium | reverse complement strand
CGCGTACGGGCTGCCGACCCGCTCCAGGGTCCGGCCGGCGTCGAGGAGCCGGTCCTCGACCTCGGCGTCGCGGCCCCGGCCGTAGGGCCCGAAGTCCTCCGCCACGTACACCGCCGTGGCCTCCACCTCCTCGGCCACCGCCGCCACGACAGCGGCCGGCGACCCGCGGCGCTCCACGAGCCGGCCGTCCAGATCGGCGTCCAGCGCGTCGAGCGTGGCGTGGAGCAGGGCCAGGCGGTTGGCGCCCGAGGGCCGGGCCAGGACCGGGTCGTGCACGAACAGCGGCACCACCAGGCCGGCGTGGGCGGCCTCGGCCAGGGCCGGGTTGTCCGCCAGCCGCAGGTCGCGCCGGAACCACATCACGACCACGTCGTCAGCCATCGCCTCCCCACCTTCCCAGCGGGGGCGCCGATCAGTCGTCGAGCTTGAGGGCGGAGACGAAGGCTTCCTGCGGAACTTCGACGCGGCCGATGTTCTTCATCTTCTTCTTGCCCTCCTTCTGCTTCTCCAGGAGCTTGCGCTTCCGGGTGATGTCGCCGCCGTAGCACTTGGCCAGCACGTCCTTGCGCTTGGCCTTCACCGTCTGGCGGGCGATGATCCGGCCGCCGATGGCCGCCTGGATCGGCACGTCGAACATCTGGCGCGGGATGAGCTCGCGGAGCTTCTCGCACATCTTGCGGCCGTAGTCGTCGGCCTTGTCCTTGTGGATCACCATCGAGAAGGCGTCGACCGGCGTGGAGTTGAGCAGCACGTCCACCCGCACCAGCTTCGACACCTGGTAGCCGGCCGCCTCGTAGTCCAGGCTGGCGTAGCCCTGCGTGCGCGACTTGAGCTGGTCGAAGAAGTCCGTGACCACCTCGGCCAGCGGGATCTTGTACTTGAGCTCCACCCGCTCCGGCGAGAGGTACTCCAGCTTGTCCATCTCTCCCCGCCGGGTCTGGCAGAGGTCCATGATGGTGCCGGTGTAGTCCGACGGGGTGAGGATCGTGACGTCGAACCAGGGCTCCTCGATGCTCTCGATCTCCGCCGCCGGGGGCATCTCCGACGGGTTGTCCACCTCGACCTGCTCGCCGTTAGTCTTGTTCACCAGGTAGGCGACGCTGGGAGCGGTGGCGATGAGGCTCAGGTCGAACTCCCGCTCCAGCCGCTCCCGGATGATCTCCATGTGCAGCAGGCCGAGGAAGCCGCAGCGGAAGCCGAAGCCAAGCGCACCGGAGGTCTCGGGCTCGAAGGTGACGCTGGCATCGCTGAGGCGCATCTTGTCGAGCGCCTCCCGCAGGTCCGGGAACTGGTCACCGTCGATGGGGTAGATGCCGCAGAACACCATCGGCTTCGGGTCGCGGTAGCCGGCCAGCGGCGCGTCGGCGCCGTTCTTGGCGGTGGTGACGGTCTCACCCGAGCGGGCCTCGGCCACGTCCTTGATGCCGGCGATGAGGTAGCCGGTCTCCCCCGCCCCCAGCTGCTTCACCGCCGTGTTGGTGGGGTTGCGGACGCCCACCTCGTCGGCCTCGTAGGTGACGCCGGCCTGCATGAACTTCAGCTTCTCGCCGGTGCGCATGGCCCCGTTGACCACCCGCACGCTGGACACCACGCCGCGGAACTGGTCGAAGTGGGAGTCGAAGATGAGCGCCTGGAGCGGGCCGTCGGGATCGCCCTGCGGGGCGGGGATGCGCTCGATGACCGCCTCCAGCAGCTCGGGCACGCCCTCGCCGGTCTTGGCGCTGATGCGGAGGATGTCGTCGGCGGGGATGCCGAGGATGTTCTCGATCTCCGCGGCGTACAGGTCCGGGTCGGCGGCGGGGAGGTCGATCTTGTTGAGGCAGGCGACGATCTCGAGGTCGTTCTCCAGCGCCAGGTAGCAGTTGGCCAGGGTCTGCGCCTCGATGCCCTGGGCCGCGTCGACCAGCAGGATCACGCCCTCGCACGCGGCGAGCGACCGGCTCACCTCGTAGCCGAAGTCCACGTGACCGGGGGTGTCGATCATGTTCAGCGTGTGATCCTGGAAGCCCAGGGTCACCGACTGGAGCTTGATGGTGATGCCCCGCTCCCGCTCGATGTCCATCGAGTCCAGGAACTGCGCCCGCATGTCCCGGGCGCTGACCGCCCCCGTCACCTCGAGGATCCGGTCGCTCAGCGTGGTCTTGCCGTGATCGATGTGGGCGATGACGCTGAAGTTGCGGATGCGGGACTGGTCCATGGGGGCCTTCGACGGGCGTGCGGGGGTCCGCCGACGCTACCAACCGGCATCCGCCGACCGACAGCCCGCCTGGTCAGGTGGCGAGCGCCGTCGCGATCACGGCAAGGACGATCGTGACCGTGGTGGTCAGCATCGTGACCATCAGCAGCCGGGTCTGCTGCGAGATCTCCGAGTGCAGCTCGCCGCCGAGCTGTGCGATCTCGGTGCGCAGCTCGGCCCTGACGATCTGGACCTCGGCCTTCACCAGCTGCACATCGGCCTTCACCAGCTGCACATCAGTCTTCACCAGCTGCACGTCGGCGCTGGTGGCATGGGTGTCGGCGTCGAACGGGAGCGAGTCCATGAGGGTCTGGGCGGTGTCCTCGCCCCAGGAGGTCTTGGCCGACTCGAACAGGGCGAGCCGGCGGGATTCGCCGATGGTCATCGTGTTCCTTCGGGGACGGGTTGGCAAGCGATGGACCCGGGTGGGCCGAAGGGGTGGTGCGCACCATCGTAGGCACCGGTTGTGACATCGGGGGGGTGGCGCTACTACGCTGTTCCAGCTTTCAGAACGCAGAAGTGGAGCACGAGCCACCGTGGCCAACATCAAGAGCCAGATCAAGCGCAACCGCCAGAACGAGAAGCGCCGCGTCCGCAACAAGACCGTCCGGTCCGAGCTGCGCACCCGCACCAAGTCCGCCGTCTCCGCCGCCGAGACCGGCGCCGAGAACGCTGCCGAAGCCGAGCGCCTCGCCATGAAGCGCATCGACAAGGCCGCCACCAAGGGCGTCATCCACAAGAACGCGGCGGCCCGTCGCAAGTCCCGCCTGGCCAAGCGCCTGGCGGCCGCCTCCGCCGAGGCCTGATCTCGGGCCGGACCGCCGGCCCACCCCGATCGACCCCGCTCGCCGCACGGTGACCGGGGTCGTTTCGCGTCCGGGCCCCGGTCCCCTGCTCAGCGGGAGTTACGGGCGAGGCGGGCGACCAGGACCTCCATGGTCAGCTCCTGGGGCCACGCCTGGGCGCCGCGCAGGTCCACATCGGCCTTCGCCAGCAGTGCCACCGCCCGCCGGATGCCGGGCGAGCCCAGCTTGCGGGCCTGGTTCATGGCCTTCTTCGCCGGGAACGTGGAGCCCTTCATGCCGAGGATCGCCGCCGCCTCCTTCTCGCCCCGCACGTTGGCGCCGTCGAGCTTCACCATGCGCAGGTAGTGCGACTGCAGCGTGGCCATGATGGCCAGCGAGTGACGGTCCCCCGCCCCCATCATCCGCTGGAGGCGGTCGATGGAGAGGGCGACGTCGCCCTTGTCGATGGCGTCGGTCAGGTCCCACGGCGGCACGCCGCCGGGCGGGCCGATGAAGGGCTCCACATCGGCCAGGCGGAGGCGCTCCCCCGGGGAGAAGGCGCCCTTGAGGCGCTCGATGATGCCCACCACGGCACCGCCGTCCTCGCCGATGGTCTTGGCCACCTTGTCCCGCACCGCCGGGTCCACGTCCAGCCCGGCGGCGGCGAACTGCTCCCCGACCCACCCCGCCATGTTGCGGGTGGCAGCGTCGGTCTCGACGACCTCGCCACCGGCGGCGGTGACCGCCTTGGTGAGGGCGGGCGGCATCTTGGGCGCCTTGGTGAAGGGCTCGCCGTCGTCGTTCGCCGAGGTGAGCGCGGTCTTCTCGCCCACCAGGACGAGGGTGGTGGAGTCCAGCGGGTCGTCCAGGTAGGCGACGACGGGCGCCACCTCCTCGCCCTTGGAGTAGCGCCCGAAGCGCCGGACCACGACGATGCGGAAGTCCGTGAGGAACGGGATGGTCTGGGCGGCGTCGAGGGCCGCGGCGAGCTTGGTGCTGTCGAGGTCGAACTCGTCGACCAACAGCGAACGGTCTCCCCCGTCGACCAGGCGGTCGAGCAGGTTCGACAGGGCACCGCTGACCAGGACCGGGTCGCTGCCCTTCACCAGGTAGACGGGACGTCGGGCGCTCACGGCCTGCGCTCTCCGACCTCGGAGCGGGTGGGGGCGGCCAGCGCGTCCACCACCGTGCGGACGCGGGCCAGGCGTCGGGCGGGGATGCCGCGCACCTCGCCGACGCCCGCCTGGAGCGCCGCGAGGGCCACACCGATCTCCCAGCCGGCTCGCTGATCGGCCGTCAGCCCGCCGGGCGCCACGGCCTCGACGACCACATCGGCGTGCCCAGCCCCGGCCTCCCGCACCAGGTCGGCGAGCCACGCCGGCACCGTCTCGGCCACCGGGACGACCAGCACGGAGCGAGGCCCATCGGGGCTGGCGAGGTGGGCCCGGGCGGCCGCCAAGCTCTCGATGCGCACCCCGTCGGTCACCACCTCCGGACCCTACCGTCCCCCTCCGCCATCGGGATCAGGGCGGGCGCAACGGCACCACCACCGGAGGTGCGGGAGGTTCCACGCGCACCTCGAGGCCACCCACCGCCAGGCGGACCGTCTCGACCTGCGGATCGATGACGCGCCCCACCGGCCACCGGTGTCGGAGGACCCGCGCCACCTCGGGGGCGAGGCGACCGGTGGCGACCAGCACGTCGATGCGGCGCACGCCCCCGTCCCGCAGGGTCTCCAGCACATCGATGGGCCGGGCGCCGTCGACCACCACCACCGTGGCACCGCCGGCCCGGTGGACGGCGACCCCATCGGCGACCAGCTGGGCCGGCGGCGAGCGGAGCGCCACCGCAGGTGCACCGGCGGCGACGGCGGCAACGGCGAGGGCCAGGTACCGCACCGGCGGGGGCCGGGCGCCGACCACGAGCGCGACCGCCAGGCCGGCCAGGTGGACCCAGCCCAGGCGGCCGAGCGGCAGGGCGGCTCCCATCTGGGCCACCCCCGCCACCCACCCGATGAGCAGCTCCGTGGGCGCGTGGACGACCGCGCCGATGGCCGGGCCGCCGATCCCGGCCACCACCCCTGCGGGCAGCCCCCACGTGGTGACCAGGCCGGCCACCGGCACGGCGAGCGGGTTGGCCAGCAGCGACGCCACCGGCAGGCCGCCCGACAGCGGCACGAGCACCGGCGCCACGCCGAACTGGGCGGCGAGACCGACGGCCACCGCCTCGGCGACGAGGCGCGGGCCGGGCAGGACCGCGGCGATGCGCCCGGCGAGCAGAGCGATGGCGAGCGAGGCGCCGACCGACAGCTGGAAGCCGGTGGCGAGCACCAGCAGCGGATCGATCAGGACCAGGCCCGCGACCCCGAGGGCCAACGTCCGGATGGGGACGGTGGGCCGCCCGACCGCCCCGGCGGTGACGGCCACCGCCGCCATCGCCGAAGCCCGCAGGACCGAGGGCTCGAAGCGCGTGATGGTCCCGAACGCCGCGATCACGCCGAGGGTGATGGCCCACCGCCACCCCCAGCGGAGCCGGCCCGTGAGCGGCGACACCAGCACCAGCACGAACGCGACGTTCTGCCCCGACACCACCAGCACGTGCGTCAGGCCGGCGCCGCGGAAGTCGTCGACGACCTCCGGCGGCTGATCCCGGTCGTCCCCCAGCACGAACCCGGCGTAGAGCGCACGACGGCCCTCCGCCATGACCTGCGAGCCCTCGACCAGCAACCGGCGGAAGCGGTTGGCGGCCCGCCACGGGACCGCTCCCCCATCGACCCGCTCCACGCGGGTGGCCGTGAGCGACCCGACCACGTGGCGGGGGACCAGCCACGGCGACCCGGGCCGCGGCGGCGCCAGCCGCCCCGCCACCCGGAGCCGTTCGCCGGTGAGGGCGCGGCCCAGCGCGCCCCCGGCGCTGTCGTGGGCGCGCAGCTCCACCCGCTTGCGGCCGAGCCGGACATCAGCCCGCCAACCGAAGGCCGTGGGGGCGGGGTCGGCGACCAGCGTCACGACGCCGTCGACGCGGCCGGCCGCCACGGGGGCCAGCCCGGCGTGGGAGCGGGCCGCCAGCGCGCTGGCCAGGAGGACGGCGGCCATCACCACCACCGCAGGCCGGCGCACCGCCACCGCCAGCGCCACCGCCAGCAGCGCCGCGACCAGGGGAACCGGCCGGTGCACGAGGGCGGCGATCCACACGGCCGCCGCCAGGCCCACCGCACCCCGATCCGTGAGCTGCGCCCCGCCCGCCAGAGGCGGCGGGAGCGGCGCGGACCGCACCGGTGGCAGGACGGCGGTCACACCCGCACCAGTGGCCGGATCTGCTCGAGCTTGGCCTCGCCGATGCCCCGCACCTCCAGCAGCTCATCGACGGACCCGAACCGGCCCCGCTGGTCGCGGTAGGCGAGGATCGCCGTGGCGGTGGCCGGACCCACGCCGGGCAGCGCGTCGAGCTGCTCCGCGGTGGCCTGGTTCAGGTCGATCGGCTGGTCTGGGACGGGCGTGCTGCCGGTACCGCCCGCCGCCCCGCCACCGGCGGGGCTCCCGCCCGATCCGGTGCCGGCGACGACCTCCGGCGGCTCCCGCTCACCGCGCTGCGGCACCCAGATCCGCTCGCCGTCCGCCACCGGAGCGGCCAGGTTGACCCGGTCGGTGTCCGCCTCGGACGTGAGCCCGCCAGCGGCGTCGACCAGGTCGTCGACCCGGGCGCCGGCGGGAAGCGAGTAGACCCCGGGCTCGGCCACGGCTCCGGCCGCCTGCACGACCACGTCGGGCGCCGACGTTGAGGTGGTGACCGAGGGCGCGGGCCCGCCGGCGGCGGGTGCGCCCGGCGTGCCGTCGGCCGCAGCGACCTCGGCCGACGGGAGGGTGGACTCCACGGGCGGCGCCGCCGGGCGCACCAGCCACCAGCCGATGCCGGCCACCGCCGCCAGCGCGATAGCGGCCACCACCCACGACCGGGCGGGCTCCAGGAGGTGGGCGAAGCGGGCCAGGCCGGGCGGGCGTCGCGACTCGGCCGCGTGCCAGAACGGATCGACGTCGTCGTCGGGCGGGGGAACGGAACGGTGACCCATGAGCCTTCTCCGAGCATGCAGGTGCAGGTGTCCGGGAAGGCGGGGACCACCCTAGGGAGACGGGGTGACGGTGAGGGCCGCGAACGGGCGAGATGCGACTCATGAGGCGCACCGCGGGCGCACCGACGCCGCAACCGTCAGTCGGTGCCGAGGTGGAGCACCCGCCGGGCGCGCCACTCGGCGCTGACCTCGGCGGGGATGCGGCGGTAGGCCGCCGGGTGCGGGTACCCCCGGAGGCGGAGGGCGGCGTAGGCCACCAGGTACCGCACGAGGAACCGCACGAACCCGAGGTCGTGGTACTGCCGGACGTGCTCGAGCTCGTGGGCGATCAGGTGCTGGCTGCCGGCGTGGCGGGTGCGCACGATGACCAGGCTGCCCAACGTCCAGGCGTCCGCTCCCGGCGGCACCGGGCCTCCGATCCACAGCCGGTAGCCGGGGCGACGCTCGATCCTCCCGAGTCCCACGGGCTCCAGCCTGCCGGGCCGTCCCCTGCTCGTCGGGGATGGGTCGGTACGAGGAGGGGTCAGAACAGCTGGCGGCTCAGCTGCTTGCGGTAGTCCGCGGTGCGGGGGTCGTCGGGGCCCATGAGCTCCAGCAGGTCCACGTACTGCTGGCGGGCGTCGTCGTCGCCCTTCACCTTGGGGAGCAGCGCCTGGAGGGTGGCCTCCACCTCGGCGAGCGGACCGTCGACCGACCCGCCGGCCTCCTCGACGCGGGCCATCGCCGCCACGCGCCGGGTCTCCGCCGTCTCGGGGATCTTGGCCAGCACGGCGAGGGCCTCGTCGCCTCGGCCCTCGGCCACGTACAGCTCGGCCAGCGCGACCGTGGCGGCGGGGTGCCCGGGGACGGCATCGAGGGCCTGGAGCAGCGCCACCTCGTCGCCGGCGTCCATGAGGTCGGCAACCAGCTGCTCGTCGGCGCTGGGCAGACTCCACGAACTGGCGGACGACGTGCTCGGGCTGGGCCCCCGTGAACTGACCGGCGATCTTGCCGTTCTTGATGCCGAACACGGCCGGGATGCCCTGCACGTTGAACGACTCGGCGAGGCGCGGGTTGGCGTCGACGTCGACCTTGGCCAGCACGACCTGCCCGTCGGTGTCGTCGATGACCTGCTCGAGGATGGGGGTCAGGGCCTTGCACGGCCCGCACCAGTCGGCCCAGAGGTCCACCACCACGGGGACCTCGTGGGAGCGGGCCACGATCTCGGCCTCGAACGTTGCTTCGGTGACATCGACCATCGGGTCACGATACCGGTGTCACCGGAACCGCCCGCGGGGTCCGAAGTGAATCGGACATAGCGGGAACCGTCGACGACACCGCAGACCGTGGAACTAGGTTCGGCCGGAATGAGCGACGACACGTCCATCACCGGCATCGACGTTCCGGCGGTCACCGCCTGGTTCACCGAGCACACCGACGCGGCGCCGCCCCTCTCGTTCGAGCTGATCGCTGGCGGCCGCTCGAACCTCACGTTCCGCGTCACCGACACCGCCGACGGCGCTTGGGTGCTGCGCCGCCCGCCCATGGGTCACGTGCTCGCCACGGCGCACGACATGAGCCGCGAGCACACGATCATCTCGGCCCTCGCCGACACCGACGTGCCGGTGGCGCCGGTGGTGGGGCTCTGCACCGACGAGGCCGTGAACGGGGCGCCGTTCTACGTCATGGACTTCGTCGACGGCCTGGTCATCCGCGACGCCGGGGTCGCCCACCAGATCCCCGTGGAGGTCCGGCGGGCCGCCGGCATGTCGCTGGCCGCCACCCTGGCCAAGATCCACGCCGTCGACCCCGACGCCGTCGGCCTCGGCGAGCTGGGCCGCAAGGAGGGCTACATCGCCCGCCAGCTCAAGCGCTGGAACCAGCAGTTCGAGGACGCCACCGACCGCGAGGTCGTGGAGGTCACCACCGCCTACCGGCGACTGCTGGAGCAGATCCCCGAGCAGGGTCCGGCCGCCATCGTCCACGGCGACTACCGGCTCGACAACTGCATGGTCGACGACGCCGGCGAGGTCATCGCCGTCCTCGACTGGGAGATCTGCACCCTGGGCGATCCCCTCGCCGACCTCGGCGTGCTGATGGTCTACTGGTCCGAGCCCAGCGACTCCATCGGCGGCCTGCTCGGCGGCGCCACCACCGTGGAGGGGTTCCCCACCCGGGCGGAGCTGGTGCAGGCCTACCAGGACGCCGGCGGCCGCCCCGTGGGCAGCCTCGACTACTACGTGGCCTTCGGGTACTGGAAGCTGGCGTGCATCCTCGAAGGCGTCTACATCCGGTACAAGGCCGGGGCCATGGGCGACGACGGGGCGGATGCCGAGGCCTTCGGCGATACCGTCCGACTCCTCGGGCAGGCGTCGCTCGACGCGCTCGACCGGATGGAGGCCTGACCACGGTGCTGTACGAACTGCACGACCAGCCGTCGCTCGAGGACCCCGTCATGGTGATGGTCCTCGAGGGCTGGATCGACGCGGGCTACGCCGCCACCACCGCAGCCCAGACGCTGCTGGGCGGCATCGACTCGTACCCGGTGGCCACGTTCGACACCGACACCCTGCTCGACCACCGGGCCCGGCGTCCGGTGATGCACCTGGTCGACGGCGTGAACACCGGTCTGTCGTGGCCCAGCCTGGAGCTCCGGGCCGGGGTCGACGAGGCCGGCAACGACGTGCTGCTGCTCCTCGGGGCCGAGCCGGACCACTCCTGGCGGGCCTTCACCGAGGCGGCGCTGGACCTGGCCCAGGGCTTCGGCACCCGGATGGTGGTGGGCCTCGGCGCCTACCCGGCCACCGTGCCCCACACCCGCCCGGTCACGCTCTCGGTCACCGCGGCCACGCCGGACCTGGCGTCGGTCACCGGCCTGCTGCGCGGCACGCTCGACGTGCCCGCCGGTGTGCAGGCGGTGCTGGAGCGCCGCTGCGACGAGCTGGACATCCCGGCGCTGGGCCTGTGGGCGCAGGTGCCGCACTACGTCAGCGGCGACCCGAACCCGTACCACGCCGGCTCCCTCGCCCTGCTGCGCCAGCTGGAGCGCACCGCCGGGCTGTCCCTGCCGATGGGCAACCTGCCGCACGAGGCGGAGGAGACCCGCCAGCGCCTCGACGCCGCCGTCCAGGGCAACCCCGAGCACCTCGCCATGCTGCACGCGCTCGAGGCCCGCCACGACGAGATGGTCCAGGCCGCGCCGGCCCCCGACACCGAGATCCCCTCGGCCGACGAGCTGGCCGCCGAGGTGGAGCAGTTCCTCCGCGACCAGGGCCCCGAGTAGCCCCACCGCCGTGGACCGGGCGGACCACCACCGGTCCGTCTTCGTGTACGGCTCGCTGCTGCAGGACGCCTCGCTGATGGCCACGCTCGGCCACCGCTCCGAGCCGCCCGGGTTGCAGCCGTTCGAGCTGGCCGGCTGGGAGCGGGCCTGGAACGTGGTCTCGGCCCGCACGTTCGCCCCGTCGGAGGACCCGACCGGTCCCCACCTCCGGCGCGTCGTGCTCGGCCTCCGTCCGGCGCCGGCCGCTCGGTGCGAGGGCCTGCTGCTGGAGCTCACCGAGGCTGACCTCGCCGCGCTGGCACCGCGGGAGGCGGCCTACGAGCTGCAGGAGGTGGGTCGCGTGGGCGAGGATCCCGGGCGATCCGTCTGGACGTTCGTGCCCCGGGCGGAGCGCATGGTCGGTGCGGCGCCGGTGGCGGAGCCGCTGGTGGTGGAACGGGCGTACCTCGCCACCTGCCGGGCCGGTGCAGCGGATCACGGGCTGGCCCGGGCGGCGGCGGAGCTCGACCGCACGCTCGGCGACCTCCCGGTGGCGGACGCCGCGCTCTGACGCCAGCCCCGCTCCCCGGCGCCGCTCACCGCCCCGACGGGCTGGGATCAGGCATGATGCGGAGGTGGCGGCGACGATGGCAGAGCGGACCTCGGACGAGCCGGTGCCCGAGGTGGACGAGCAGCGGTACCGGCGACGGGTGCGCCGCAGCACCGTCGCGATCATCGCCGTCGTCCTGCTCGCGGGGGCGGCGTTCGCCGGGCGTGCCGCCTTCGCCGCCCACGCCCGGTCCCAGGTGGACATCTCCCTCGGCCCAGCCCGCCTCACCTGTGCGGACCTGCCCGATGGCAGTCCCGGCACCACGCCGGGCGGCGCCGCCGTCATCGGGGCGGGCATGGAGTGCCGGCTGCCCGTGCGCATCACCAACCACGGGCGGAGCCCCGTGGCGCTCGGCGACCTGCGGCTGCCCGGTGTGGGGCCCGGCACCGGCGGCGCGGTCCGCGCCACGGGGCTCGACCCGAACCCGCACCCGGAGCGGCTGGCCAGCGGTCCCGCCAACGGCGGCGCCCAGCCGCCTGAGGCGCTGTTCGCCCTGGACCGCACCCTCGCCCCCGGCGAGACCCTCCGGTTCGACGTGATCTTCCACCACAACGCCGACGGGTGCGCTCCGCAGGGCTGGCGCCTCGGCCTGGCCCGCTCGCCCCAGGTGGAGGTGCGCAGCCTCGGCCTCGGCGGGACGCGCACGGTCCGAGGCGAGCCGGTGCCGTTCTGGTCGGCCACCGACGTGAACGACTGCTGAACCGGCGGCCGACCCTGCCCCGCCGGCGATCCCCCGACGACCGCGTCGTCCGATCCGGCGCTCCGGCGCTCTCTACGGGCATGGACGCGGAGGCGGATGACCGACGACGGGCCTTCACCGGCTTCGTCGCCGAGGTGGAGCCCCGGCTCCGTCGGGCCCTCGTGGCGCTGCGGGGGCGGGACGCCGGCCGCGACGCCACCGCCGAGGCGCTGGCCTGGGCGTGGGAGCACTGGGACCAGGTGGAGCGCATGGCGAACCCCGCCGGGTACCTCTACCGGGTGGGCACCAGCCGGAGCCGGGAGCGCCGGCGGGCCCTGCTGCCGGCCACGGTCCCCGCCACCGGGCTGGTCTTCGAGCCCGGACTCGGCCCGGCGCTGTCCGCGCTGACCGAGCGCCAGCGGTCCGCGGTGGTCCTGGTCCACGGCTGCGGGTGGTCCTACACCGAGGTGGCCGAGGCGATCGGCGTCACCAAGTCCTCCGTCGGCACGCACGTGGCCCGCGGGATGGAGCAGCTGCGAGCAGCCCTCGGGGCCGAGCAGGGAGCGGTGCACGATGGATGACCTCGAACAGCAGCTCGTGACCTGGGTCGACGCCGA
>CALANQ010000254.1 GCA_937926025.1 uncultured Acidimicrobiales bacterium | reverse complement strand
GGGCAGAAGCCCCACTTGACGCCGGCGGGGAAGCCGGCGCCGCCGCGGCCGAGCAGCGAAGCGGTCTTGACCTCTTCAACGACGTCGGCCGGCTTCTTGGCGAGGGCGGCCTTGATGCCCTCGTAGCCGCCGGTGCGGAGGTAGCCGTCGAGCGTGTGCCCGTCGGTGACGTCGAAGCGGCTGGTGATGATCTTGGGTGCGTCGGTGACGGCCATCAGCTCTCGGCACCTTCGTCGTTGCGGGCCAGCCAGACCGGCTCGGGGACGCCCGAGGGCGGGGCGACGCCGGCGGCGCGGTCGGCGGGGATGTGCTGGCGGACCTTGGCGAGGGTGCCGTGGGGCGGCACCTCGTCGGCGAGCTTGCCGGCGCGCAGGTCGTCGATGAGCTGGTCGAACTCCTCGATGGTGATGCGGTGCCGGTAGCGGTAGTTGACCTGGAGGCACGGGGCCTCGGTGCAGGCGGCGATGCACTCGACGTCTTCGATGGTGAAGAGGCCGTCGGTGGTGGTGCTGCCGGCCTTGATGCCCAGCTTGTGCTCGGCGTGGTGCAGGAGCTCCTCGCCGCCCATGATCTGGCAGCTGATGTTCGTGCAGATGTTCACGAGGTAGGTCCCGACGGGCTCCCGCTTGAACATCTCGTAGAAGGAGCACGTGCCGAGGACCTGGGCGGGCGTGGTGCCCACCAGCTCTGCGATGTGCTCCATGGCGTCGTCGGCGACGTAGCCGTCCTGCTCCTGCGCGAGGTGCAGCAGCGGGATGGTGGCGGACTTGGCCACCGGGTACCGGCCGACGATCTCCAGCGCGGTCTGCAGGTTGTCCGGGGAGAAGCGGGCCATCAGCGATCCACCTCGCCCATGATCGGGTCGACCGAGGAGATGATGGCCACGGCGTCGGGGATGAGGCCCCCGTGCATGAGGTGCGGCAGGACCTGCAGGTTCACGAAGCTCGGCCCCCGGACGTGCATGCGGTAGGGCTTGGCCGACCCGTCAGAGACGAGGGACACGCCGAGCTCGCCACGAGGGGACTCGACCGCTGCGTAGGCGTCGCCCTCGGGGACCTTGAAGCCCTCGGTGAAGATCTTGAAGTGGTGGATCAGCGCCTCCATGGACTCGTCGATGCGAGCCCGCGGCGGCGGCGTGACCTTCTTGTCCTGGGTGCGGTAGTCGCCGTCGGGCATCATCTCGATGACCTGGCGGAGGATGCGGACCGACTCCCGGACCTCGTTGAGACGGATGGCGTAGCGGTCGAAGCAGTCGCCGTAGGTGCCGACGATGACGTCGAAGTCGACCTCGTCGTAGGCCAGGTACGGCATGTCCCGGCGCAGGTCCCAGGCGTAGCCGGTGGAGCGCAGGATCGGGCCGGTGGCGCCGAGGGCGAGCGCTTCTTCGGTGGTGATGGACCCCACGCCCTGGAGGCGCTCGCGCCAGATGGGCTGGTTGGTCATCAGGACCTCGTACTCCTCCAGCCGCTCGGGGATGGAGTCGAGGTAGTCGGTGAGGCGCTGCTGCCAGCCGTCGGGCAGGTCGGCGGCCGTGCCACCGACGCGGATGAAGTTGTGGTTCATCCGCAGGCCCGTGATCATCTCGAGGATCCGCAGGCCCTCTTCGCGCTCGCGCCAGCCGTAGATCATCATCGACGTGGACCCGAGGTCCATGCCGTTGGTGGCGAGGAACAAGAAGTGCGAGGTGAGCCGGTTCAGCTCGCTCATCAGCATGCGGATCCAGGTGGCCCGCGGCGGGAGCTCGAGCCCCAGCAGCTGCTCCGCGGAGAGGCAGAACGCCAGCTCGTTGAAGATCGGCGACGCGTAGTCCATCCGCGTGACGTTGGTGCCGCCCTGGAGGTAGGTGAGGCTCTCGCCCGTCTTCTCCATGCCGGTGTGCAGGTAGCCGATGACCGGCTTGGTGCGCAGGACGGTTTCGCCGTCGAGCTCCAGCATGAGCCGCAGCACGCCGTGGGTGCTGGGGTGCTGGGGCCCCATGTTGATGATGGTGGTCTCGGCGTCGTCGGGGGCGTCCTGGCCGGCTTCGGCCTCGGAGATGCGCAGCACCGAGCCGACCTCGCGCAGCACCTCGGTGCCGCCGGCGATGGCGCGCGGCGCCATCTCCTGCGCGCCTTCGCTGGTGAGGTGGGGGGACTCTTCGGTGGTGGTCATGCGTCGGGGGCGTCCTTGAACTGCACCGGGATGCGTCCGATGCCGTAGTCCTTGCGGAGCGGGTGGCCCTCCCAGTCCTCGGGCATGAGGATGCGGGTCAGGTCGGGGTGGCCGTCGAAGCGGATGCCGAACATGTCGAACACCTCGCGCTCCATGGCCTCGGTGCCCGGGTGGACCTCGAAGAGCGTGGGCACAACCGGGTCGGACTCCGGCACCTGCACCCGGATGCGCAGGCGCTCCCGGGCGGTGTGGGAGATGAGCAGGACCACGACCTCGAAGCGCTCCGGCTCGATGCCCTCCGGGAGCTCGCGGTGGGCGTTGGCCAGCTGGTCGACGCCGATGACGTCGAGGCACTGGAGCCAGCCCTCGTCGCGCAGCGTGCGCACCAGGCCGACCAGGTCCTCGCGGGAGGCGTGGACGACGCGCTGGCCCCGGACACGCTCGACGGGCGCGCCGTGGAGCTGCTCCGGTTCGGGCGCCGCGTCAGGCGCCACCGGCTCGTCGGTGGCGGTGGTGGACTCGGACATGGTCAGGACCGACCCAGGACGATGGGGTGGGGGGCGCGCTGACCGTCGAGCTGCGTGACCTCGATGGCGGCACCGCCGCCGTTCTCCTCGCGACGGCGGAAGAGCTCGCCGTCCTGGATCTTGCCGTGGAGGGTGCCGATGGCGTGGATCAGCGTCTCGGGGCCGGGCGGGCAGCCGGGGGCGTACACGTCGACGGGCACGACCTGATCGACGCCCTGCACGATGGCGTAGTTGTTGAACATGCCGCCGGAGCTGGCGCAGACGCCCATGGAGATGACCCACTTGGGTTCCATCATCTGGTCGTAGATCTGGCGCAGGACCGGAGCCATCTTCTGCGACACGCGACCGGCGACGATCATGAGATCGGCCTGGCGCGGGGAGGCCCGGAAGACCTCCATGCCGAAGCGGGCGAGGTCGTAGTGGGCGCCGCCGGTGCCCATCATCTCGATGGCGCAGCAGGCGAGGCCGAACGTGGCCGGCCACATGCTCCGGGTGCGGGCCCACTTCACGACGTCTTCCACCTTGGCCGTGATGACGCCGTGCTCGAGCGTCTCCATGCCGTTGGTGGTGAAGTCCAGGCCCATCAGGCGGCCACCTCGCTGGGAGCCTCGGGCTCGCGACCCTCCTGGCCCACCCGCCGGACGGTGGAGGTGGTGGTGCGCTCGGTGCTGACGGCCGGGTTGGTGGACCGCCGCAGCTGGGCGATCGGGCCCCAGTCGAGGGCGCCGTGGGCGATGAGGTACACGAACGAGGCGAACACCGCGATGGCGAACACGAGCATCTCGACCAGGCCGAAGATGCCGAGCTCGCGGTGGATCACCACGTACGGGTACAGGAAGATGATCTCGATGTCGACGATCACGAAGATCATCGCCACCAGGTAGAAGCGCACCGGGAAGCGCTCGGGCGGTTCCTGCCGCGGCACGATGCCGCACTCGTAGGGGGCGGACTTGGCCGCCGACGGCCGCTTGGGGCTGACCAGCCGCGACATCACCAGGCTGCTGGCCGCGAAGCCGATGCCCAGGACGGCCATCACCACGATGGGCAGGTACTGGCCCATGGTCAGGCGGCTCCCGCCGTCTGGGCCCGCTGCGCCTGGGCCAGCTTGTCCCGGCGGTGGAGCATGGAGCACAGCACGCCCGTGACGGCGCCCATGAGGATGGTCATGCCGATGGCGTTGCGACGCAGGTGGTGCTGGTCGATGCGCTTGAGGATGACCGTGACGATGTCGGCGTTGGGGTCCGCCACCGGGGTGGGGGGCGCCTGGCCGGGCTTGGTCTCCTGCGGGATGACGGCCTGCAGCTGCACGGCGGCGTAGAGGTCCGGCGGGCGCTGGTTGACGATGGAGCCGAGCTTGTAGGTGACCCGGCCGATGGTGCTGTTGTCGGTGCGGGCCTTCTTGCCGCCGAGCAGGAACGAGTCCAGCACGATGTAGTCGCTGGCCGAGGCGAAGATGTTCTGGCCTTCGGGGCCGAGCGCCGTGGCCACCGTGGCCTGGGTCTCACCCGTGTACTTGTTGGACGTCTCGAGGATGCGCCACGGCGCGACCTGGTCGTTGAGCTGGTCCTTCAGCTTCTGGGCCGCCGGGTCGTCGATGGAGACCAGGTCGCCGATCTTCGGGTCGCGCTGGGTGGTGGGGTAGTTCTCCTCGAACACGGGGGTGCTGTCGCGCAGCTCCACCGGATCGGGCAGCTCGTCGGGCAGCGGCAGGGAGTCTGCCGCTTCCAACGAGGACACGACTTCTCCGCTCCCCGGTTCGCTGCGGACGACGTCGACCACCTTCCAGCTGGGGGCCGAGCCCTTCCAGCCGATGCCGTACATCGACCAGATGATGCCCATGACGAACATCCACCCGCAGAAGCCGGTGAGCGCCAGCAGGAACCCGAGGCGGGCGCCGTTGTTGGTGGCGAGGATCAGGAA
>CALANQ010000253.1 GCA_937926025.1 uncultured Acidimicrobiales bacterium | reverse complement strand
TGCTCTTCCGATCTCCCTCGACGGGATCCTCGACGGGCTGGCGGTGCTCGAGGCGTGGGGCTTCCGCTACGTGTCCAACGTCGTCTGGGCCAAGCGCCGCAAGGACGGTGGTCCGGACGGGCGTGGCGTCGGATTCTACTTCCGGAACGTCACCGAGCTGGTGCTGTTCGGCGTCCGAGGCTCCATGCGGACGCTGCCCCCAGCGCGGTCGCAGGTGAACATGATCGAGACACGGAAGCGAGAGCACTCACGCAAGCCCGACGAGCAATACGACCTCATCGAGGCGTGTTCCCCCGGCCCCTACCTGGAGATGTTCGCACGTCACCCCAGGGACGGCTGGGACGTATGGGGCGACGAGGCCGAGAGCACCGTCGCCCCCCGAGGGCGTGCTCACCGTGGCTACGAGGGAGGCCCAATCATGGCCCCGGTCCTAGAGCCCCACGAACGGATGACTCCTGGCTCCCGGTCGAAGCTCGGCAAGCGCCTCCGCGCCGAGTACGACGGCGGGGCCAGCATCCGTGAGATCTCTGAGCGCACGAACTACTCGATCACCCGCGTCAGAAAGCTCCTGGTCGAAGCCGGCACCGAGATTCGCAGCCGCGGGGCTCACCCCCGAGGCTGATCACGGTTCCGACGGTGACGGACCTCTGTCCCGGTCAGCGAGCGGCACGGGGAGCGGTTGGCCGGCGTCGAAGCGCTGGCGTTCGAACCGGTTGTGGGCGACCTGGATGGCACCGGCGTACGCCGCGGTGAGGGCCGTGGTGTACATGCGGCTCCCGTCCACCAGCGGGTCCTGGTGGCTGCAGGAGTAGCCCCAGCCGTCCGGGTCGGCGCGCCTGCGGGCGACGGATCCGATGATGCGCGTCGAGGGGTCGTGCCCGGCCGCCCTTGATGCATCGTGGATGACGTCACGGGTGTATGGGTCGGTGCCGTCGATGCACTCGGAGCTGAGTGTGATCTCGTTGTTCTCGTTGAGGCTGACGTGGTACCTGACCCATTCGTGACCGGCTCGGATCGAGCCGGCGGCGATGCGTGGTTCGTCGTCGCCGGAACCCAACGAGCGGAGCGAGGCGGGAGCGGGGGTGTCGGTCATGGCGGTCTCCTTGCGGCGTGCCGTGGTTCCGTAGGTGCGGCGTTACGGCAGGTGGTCGGTTGGTCGAGGGTCAGGCAGCGGCCCGGTAGGCGCGCTGCTCGATGCGCTGCTGTCGAGCCCAGTGGCGTCGGAGCTTTCGGGCTTGGCGTCGCTCCTCGAGCTTGCGGCCGGTCCAGATGAAGACGATGGCGGCGGCGGCGAGGGGCCAGGCCTTCCAGCCGAGGAGGGCGAACCCGAAGGCGGCGGTGGTGGCGTAGCCCCAGCCGATGAGGCGGAGGGCGATGGTGATGAGGATCATTCGGTGTCCTTGGGCCTGCGGTTGCGGGTCTGTGCTCGGCGCGCGATTCGGTCGGGGTGGTAGATGCGGATGGCGCCGTTGCGGGGGTGGACGACCTCGATCTCGATGCCGGTCGGGGTCTCGTAGATGGCGTGGATGCGGGTCTGGTAGCCGTCGCGCCGTCCTGGTTGAGTGGGCAGGACGCGGGCGGTGTCGCCGGGGCGGAGGTAGTTGCGGCCGGAGCGCCACTGGTCGAGCCGTGTGCGGGTCATCGGTCGGCGCTGGCGTTGATGTGGACTTGTGCGCGGATCTCGGGGCTGTCGACGGTGAGGTCGATGAGTGCCCGGATGATGGTGGAGGCCGGGACGGAGGCGTCGAGGGCGAGGAGCTTGAGCGCGCGGTGCCGGTCGGGGTCGAGGTGGACGGTGAACTTGATGGTCCCGTCCCCATTGCGGGGTGCCGTAGGTGCGGCGTGCCGTACCGCCGTCGGTGGGGTGGTGGCGGGGGTGGTCGCTGCTGCGGCGAGCTTGTCGGCGGTGGAGCGCGGTGGGCGTGGTGCGGTCATGGTTCGGTCCTGTCGGTGGCGATGGAGTCGAGGTGGGTGGCGAGCCAGGTGAGCCGCTTGGCGGCGGTGGCGGTTTCGGCGGCGGCGATGTGGGGGACGGGCCGATGCTCGGCGTAGCGCCACTGCTGTTCGCTGATGACGTCTGCGATGAGCTGGTGGAGTCCGGCGAGGCCGTCGATGTCGGCGGCGTTGGTGTTGGCTTCTGGGTCGAGCCATCCGGCGTGCATCTGGAGAGTGGTGGCGTGGAGGGCGATCGCGGCTTGGACGAGTTCGGTGGCCATCTGTGCCCGGTGCCGGTTGGAGCCGGTCGGGATGTCGAGGCGGCGGAGGCAGTCGAGGACGTCGGCCATCTGGCCGAACATGCGTCGGGCGGGGAGGTCGCCGGTGAGGGCGGCGAGCCCGGCGACGCGGGTCATGTCGTCGTGCGCGTAGTCGAGGAGGGTGACCTCGATCGGGGAGGTGTCAGGTGTTGCCATCGGGTCTTCTCCTGTTGCGGGGTTACGGCGTTACGGGCATTCCGGGGCTACGGCGGTGTGGAGTGGGTCAGTCGACGGGGTCGGGGACAGCGTTCGTGGCCATCTGGTTCGCCCACTTGGTGAAGGTCGCTGCTGCCCTCGTCATGGCGTCTGCGTCTGATCGGTAGAGCTGGCCACCTGAGGCCGTCACCCAAGCGCCGGTTCGGATCGAGCGGCGGACGGCCTCGAGGATCTCGAACGCGTCGTTGATGGCCTGCTCGGTGGGGTGCATGGCGACGTCGTCGTCGTCGGGCTCGGGCCAGCCTGCGAGGCCGACGAACGCGACCTTCTGAACCCGTTCGACGGCGGCGGCGAGGGCACCGGACTTCTCGGCGCGGTAGTGCGATGTCGCTGTCGGCAGCGCTACCCGGCGCGTGTAGTCCGCAACGTCGATGAGTTCGGACAGGAGCCAGCGGGTGCGCCAGTCCCCTGCGGCGTCTGCCTCGCGGTGGCGGCGCTCCAGCTCCTGCTGGGCTGCAAGCAGGATCGGCTGGTCCGGCTCCGGGAGCTGGCGGCGCCCGGTGGTCTGGGTGTCGAGCGGGAGCCGCAGCGGCGGCCGGGCCGGCTCGGTCCCGGTGTCGTCGTCGGGGTCAGCGAGCTGGATGACGGTGCAGACCTCGGCAGTCGGGTCGCACCGGTGCGTGGTCCCCGGCTCGATTCCGGGGCAGCGGGCTCGGAGGCAGGGCTCGGTTCCGGTGCCGTGGTTGGTCTTCTCGATCATGACGGCACCCCGGTGTGGAGCAGTTCTGCGAGGACGGCGCTGTAGTCGTCGGTGCAGGCGGGCCGGTGCTCGCCCCAGGACGTGGCGATGGCCTCCCGCAGTGGAATCTCGGCGTCGAGCACCGGGTGGTCGGCGGCGAGGATCGGCCGGGCCTCCCGCGCGCTGGTGGTGCCTCGTCGCACACGGGTGAGCAGCACGGCGTAGGCGAGCGGGTGGATGTCGGCAGTGGCGGCGATGAAGTCAACGGTCGGCCGGAGCCGGTCCACGTCAGCGATGGTCGGCCCGGTCGGGACGATCACGGTGTCCACAGCCAGCAGCGCGGAGCGGACGATGGCGTCGTTGCCGGTGCCGGGCGGGGTGTCGATCACGACGTGGGCGTAGTCGTCGCCCACGAGGTCGGGGAGCTGGCGGTGCAGCGCCGTGGTCGGCAGCGCGATCGGGACCACGCCGGCGATGCCGTCGGCGGCGGTGATCCAGCGGAGCGCGGACTGGTCCGGGTCGGCGTCGACGAGGAGCGTCCGGCCCTGCTGGCCGAGCAGAGCGGCGAGGTACACGGCGGTCGTTGTCTTTCCGACTCCGCCCTTGCGGTTGACGGTCGCGAGGTGCATTCGGGGGCCTTCCTGAGGGGTTGCGGTGCGCCGTAGGTGCGGCGTTGCGGATCACCGTAACGCCGTAAATCATGCGAGACAAGTCTAAAAAGGGTTAGAACGTGTTAGACAGCGATACCAGTGGTTCGTGACGGAAACGGATCACCCGGCGAGAGGAAGGCCCGATGGGCATGGAAGGAAGCGCAAGAAACGTTCTGCGAGCAGGGCGAACGCCACGTCAGTGGGCTGCCGTGGCGGTGGCAGTCGTCGGGGTGTTCACGACGGGCTGTCGTGGTGGAAGACCCCGTCGGCCACCGAGACCGGCCGCTGGGTCTACTTCGGCTCCGTCGACTCGGCAGCGCACAACGCCGGGCCGAGGGTGCTGATCATCCCCGGTGGCGGCGGTCAGGTGTCTGTGGATGTCGACGCCCAGGCGCGGGCCTACGCGGCGGCGGGGCTGCGCCCGGTGATCGCGTGCATCGCGACCATCACCGGGATGTGGAAGCCGTCGCCTGCGACGGCCTGCCCCGGTGCGCCCGCTGCGAGGGCCGGGCATGTTGCCGCCGGCCGCGAGGTAGCGAACGTGGTCGATGCGCTCCGGGCGAAGTACCCGTCGCTCCGGTCGAACCCGACGGGGCTGGTGATCGTCGGGGACTCCTACGGCGGTGCCGCTGCGATCCACGCGGCCCAACTGACGCGCTACAAGCACCCGGTCGTCACCGTGAACGGGACCAACACCTGGCGTGGGGCGACCAAGCCGGTCGTCCCGGCGGGGGACGTCGATCCCGCCGCACCCCAGATGCTCGCCCGTGTCGAGGCGCCGATCGCTCAGGTCGTCGGGGCCGAAGACGAGATGGTCCCGCCCGGTGTCGCCGCCAACTTCGCCCGGTTCGCCGCTGAGGCCGGCCTGCCGGTGCCGGTGCTGTCGATCCGAGGTGCCGACCACATCGACCCGATCAACGCCGATCCGGGGTCGTGCGCCGTGCGCCAGGTCGTGACGGTCATCACCGCACTCGCCTCGGCCCAGACCCCTGCATCGCGCTCGGCCTGCTGACAGATCCCACGAGTACCCGACCATGAACAAGGAGCACCACCAGATGAACAAGCCCATCCACACCCGCGAAGGGAGGGGTCGACCAGCACGGGCCGTGCGGAGCGTCTTGGCGTTGGCGATGCTCGCCTTGACCCTGGCGACGTCGCTCGGTGCGACCTCCTCGCCGGTTGCTGCCGGGGTGAACCCGCCCGCAGCCGGAAACCACGACTTCGGCCAGCCGATCTTCTCGGCCGATGCTCGCGGCGACATCACCACCATCGGGAACCTGGCCACCCGCTGCGACCCGGCCCGCGCCGACTGGCGGACCCCCGGTCAGGGGACCGGCCACGCGAAGGCGTGCCTCGAGTCGATCACCGGGGCCTCGGTGATCGCCGGGCCCGGCCCGGACTACGAGACGAACCCGCCGCCGCGCAACAACGACTTCGACATGATCGCCGTCGACTTCGACGGCGACGCGTCGACGTTCACCAGCTCCCGTGCCCGCTTGGAGATGCCTGCCGGTTCCACGGTGCTGTACGCGGGCCTCCACTGGAACGCCGCCTACGGCATCGAGGGCTTCGGCAACACCGTGTCTGCTGCGGAGTACGCCCAGCGCAACACGATGAAGCTGAAGACCCCAGGAGGCGCCTACCAGTCGATCGGTGCCGATGACACCTGGGAGATCCCGACCGGCACCAAGACCTACGCCGGCTACGCCGATGTCACCGACCTGGTCAAGGCCGCAGGAGCGGGCGACTACTGGGGCGCCGACATCATCGCCTGCCGCGGGTTCGGCGGCTGCTTCGGATCGTGGACCATGACCGTCGCGTTCGCCAACGCCAACGAGCCCGCCCGCAACCTCAACGTGTGGCACGGCTGGCAGAACACCCCCGTCGGCGGCGAGCAGACCAACACCGTCTCCGGCATCACCCCACCGCCGTCGGGTCCCGTGACCGCCCGCATCGGCGTCGTCAACGCGGATGGCGACCGCGGCTACGGCGACTCCTTCGAGATCAGCTCGCCCAGCTCCGGTGGCTGGAACGTGTTCGGCACCGCGGATCGTCCCTTCGCCGCCCAGGACGGCCAGGACTGGTTCAACTCGACCACGAACTACTTCGGCTCCCGCCGCACCGACGCGCAGGCCACCCCGAACGTCGTGTTGAACATGAACCAGGACATCGCCTTGGTCGAGGACGACACGACGATCAGCAACACCGACTCCGGGTTCTCGTTCCGGACCCGCTCGCTGCCCAACAGCGGCGAGCAGATCTACAACCAGGTCGTCCACTCCGCCGTGGACATCTACGAGCCCGAGATCGCGATCGACAAGACCGCGGCACCGGCGTCCCCTTCGGTCGGCGGTGAGGTGACGTGGACCCTCAAGGTCGACAACGCCGGGATCGACCCGATCAACAAGTCCGTCGTCACCGACCCGATCCCCGCGGGGGTCGACTACGTCCCCGGCTCGGTCACCTACACGGCCGGTGGCCCCTCGGCCATCCTCGGCGCCAAGACCGACGCAGCGGGCGACGACCAGGTCGACTGGGATGCAGCGGCGAAGACGCTGACGTTCCGGGTTGGCGCCGGTGCCGACGGCACCGACGGCGGCGTCATGGGCATCGCCCCTGCTGCTGACGGCTCCGACACCGTCACCATCACGTTCCGCACCACGGCCCCGGCAGCCGGTCAGACCGTGGTGAACCAGGCCACTGCCTTCGGTGAGGGCCGCACCCTCGAGGACCCCTACGGGCCGATCACGACCACCGACGACGACGACGCCCCGGTGACCACCGCGGCACTGCCGCCCGTCGCGGACCTCGGCGTCACCAAGACCGATGCCGACGCGGTGGTGCGCAAGGTGGGCGACGTGTTCACGTACACGCTCGAGGCGACGAACGCCGGTCCCGATCCGGCCACTGGTGTCGTGATCACCGACGACTTGGACCCGATGATCAAGTTCGCGTCCTCGACGGCCGGCTGCACCGCAGCGGGCCAGGCGGTGACGTGCACGATCGGCAACCTCGCCGTCGACGAGACCAAGACGGTCAGTTTCGACGTCGAGGTCGTCACCCTGCCCGGCGCCGGGAACACGATCCCGAACGTCGCCACCGTGACCGGCAACGAAGAGCAGCCCGACTGCGACGACGCCCACCCCGACGCCCTGTGCGACACCGACGACGAGGAGACCCCCGGTCCCACCTCTGACCTCGGCATCGTGAAGGACGACGGCGGACACGTGATCCGCAAGGTGGGCGAGAAGTTCACCTACACGTTCACCGTCACCAACAAGGGCCCCGACGACGAGCCCAACGCGGTGCTCACCGACGTGCTGCCCGCCGAGCTCCGCTTCGTTCCGCCCGCCAAGAACTGCACCGCTGACGGCCAGACCGTCACCTGCAAGATCGGTGCCATCAAGGCCGGCGAGACGCTCAAGGGCACGATCGTCGTCGAGGTGGTGAAGCTCCCCGCCGAGGGCGAGCAGATCCGCAACGTGGCGTCGATCGACGGTGACAACCCGAACCCGGACTGCCCCGAGGGCCTCTGCAACGAGGACCCCGAGGACACCCCGTACAAGGCTCCGGCGACGCCTGGGGTGCCGATCCCGTTCACCAACACCACCCTGCCCCGCACGGGTGCCTCGGTCCTGGGCCTCACCGCTCTGGGTGCGGTGCTCGTCGGTGGCGGTGCGCTGCTGATGGGCTGGCGGCGCCGGGCCGGTCTCGCTCTGGCGAAGGAGACGTCCCACCCGCAGGGCTTCGACGCTGTGTCGTAGCTCGCCTTGGTCGCTGGGCTGGTCATGCTTCCGTCGCTGACCGGCCCGGCCGGGGGTCCCGGACAACGCCACCTCTCCTTCCAAGGTGGCGGACTGGGCCCCCCCTGTTGCTCGGGCCACGCACTGGTTTCCGCCGACCGGTGC
>CALANQ010000252.1 GCA_937926025.1 uncultured Acidimicrobiales bacterium | reverse complement strand
GATGGTCGACGACAACCTGGACCGGGCCGAGGACATCCCCGACTACTGGGTCGAGGCGACCGCGGCGATGGACGCGCGCGACGACGGGACCCGCGTCCTGGAGATCCCGGGTGAGGACTTCGCCTCGTACCGCTGGGGCACCACCGTCGACCCCGTCACCCCTGGCCTGATGGACCGCCCGTACGTGGCCCGGGAGCTCATCCCCTACGGATCGCCGCCGTCGGCGAACCTGCTGAACGCGGTGGACCGCCGACTGCAGGAGCAGGTGGCGGAGCCGGCGTCGATCGCCCCGATGGCCCGCTTCATGGGGGTGGGCGACATCTCGGTGCGCTCCGACCTCACCTACGAGCGCTACAACACCCCTCGCCCGCGCCGGCTCTGGAACCTGCTGCAGGACACTCCCGGCCTCGGGACGCCGCTGGCCTTCGGCGGCACGGAGCGCAACGTCGCCCGGCCCAGCCTCCCCCTCCTCGATGAGCAGGAGCTGCTCACCCCGCCCGACGCCGAGGATCCGCCCAAGGTGGCGGTGATCCCGGTGGAGGACGCCGAGAAGATCGTGCGCACCGCCTCCACCGACCAGCCGATCATCATGGCGGGCGACGGCCGGCCTGGTCGACGGCCACGAGCTGCTGTTCTACGCCGGGACGTTCGCCGGGAAGCCCGAGGATCTCAAGGCGAAGCTCGCCGACGACGCCGTCCTCGTGCTCACCGACACCAACCGCCGCGAGGCCCGTCGCTGGGGCACCGTACGCGACAACACCGGCGTCACCGAGCGCCCGGGCCAGGAGCCCGTCGAGGTCGACCCCAAGGACCAGCGGCTCGAGCTGTTCCCGGACGCCGACGACGACTCGTTCACGGTGAACGACGTCGAGGGCGGCGTCTGGGCCGAGGCCACCGGCTACGGCAACTCGGTCTCGCTCACCCCCGAGGACGACCCCGTCAACGCGGTCGACGGCGACCCGGGCACCGCCTGGCGCATCGGCGGGTTCAGCTCCGCCACCGGCGAGACGCTCCGCCTCATCTACCGGGACCCCGTCACCACCGACCACCTCACGCTGCTCCAGGCCATCGGCGGCGTCCGCAACCGCTTCATCACCCAGGTCGAGATCAGCCTCGACGGCGGCGAGCCGTTCACGGTCGACCTCGACGACGCCTCCCGCTCCACCGACCCCGACAGCGACGGCCAGCGGGTCGACTTCCCGAAGCAGTCCTTCTCCACCATCGACATCAAGGTCACCGAGACCGACCCGGGCCAGCTCCGCCGCTACGACGGCATCAGCCCGGTCGGCTTCGCCGAGGTGGGCGTGGTGGACGAGTCGGGTGACCGGCCGGTCGCCGACGACGTCATCCGCCTGCCCAAGGACCTGCTCGACGAGGCCGGCAAGCAGTCCATCGACAACCAGCTCGCCGTGGTCCTGACCCGCCAGCGGGTGGCCGGCACCGTCGCCGTCCGCTCCGACCCGGAGCGGGCCATGGCCCGGACCTTCTCGCTGCCCGAGGCCCGCGAGTTCCAGGTGGTCGGCCAGGTCCGGCTGTCGAACGCCGCGTCCGACGACGTGGTCGACGAGGCCCTCGGCCTCCCCGGCTCCGACGACGGCGGCGTCACCGCCACCTCCAAGCGCCGCATGCCCGGCGGCCTCCAGAACCGGGCCATGAACGCCATCGACGGCGATCCCGACACCTGGTACTCCCCCGGCTTCCTCGCCCAGCAGGACGAGTACCTGAACTACACGGTGGACGAGCCGATCACGTTCGACTCGATGGACCTCTCGGTCCTCAACGACGGTCGCCACTCGGTCCCCCGCATCCTCCGGCTCGAGGTGGACGGCAAGCCCGTGCAGACGATCACCCTGCCGGACATCCCCGACCAGGCCGAGCCCAACGCCCAGCACACGTTCGCCGTGAAGCTCGACAAGCCGGTCACCGGCTCCGAGATCACCCTGGCGGTGGAGCAGGGCGACGACGCCGTCCGCGAGGTCAAGACCCTGGACTGGTTCACCGACAAGCCCCTGGTCATGCCCATGGGCATCGTCGACCTCGGCATCGACGGGCTCGAGGCGCCGCCCACCCCCGACCGGGTCGACGATCGCTGCCGCCTGGACCTGCTCACCGTCAACGGCGAGCCCGTCCCGGTGTCGCTGGAGGGCACCACCGACGACCTCCTCGCCGGCAACCCGATCGACCTCGTGGCCTGCGACGACCGGCCCCTGGACCTGCCCGAGGGCCGCACCCTCCTGCGCACGGCCGAAGGCCGCACCACCGGCTTCGACATCGACCGGCTGGTGCTCCGCTCGGCGGCGGGCGGCGACGCGGAGACCCGGACCGGCACGCTGGTGGACCCCGCCACCCAGACACCGCGCCCCAAGATGACCGTCACCGGCACCAGCCGGGTCAGCGTCGACGCCACGGTGCCCGAGGCCGACGACGACTTCTGGTTCGTCCTGGGCCAGAGCTACAACGCGGGGTGGCACGCCACCGCCGACGGCAAGGACCTGGGCCCGCCCACCCTGGTGAACGGGTACGCCAACGGCTGGAAGGTGCCGGCCGGGTCCGACATCGCCATCCACGTCGAGTGGACCCCCCAGAAGGTGGTCTGGTCGATGATCTACGCCTCGCTGGCGTTCGTGGTCCTCGCCCTCGCCCTGGTGCTGTGGCCCCGCCGCCGGCGCGCCACGGTCGACGGGACCGCCGACGAACCGGGCTGGATCCCCCTCGACCAGCGGCCGAGCATGCCGCTGGCCCTCTCCTGGGACCGCGTCCGCCGCTACGCCGGACCGGCACCGTCGCTGTTCGCCTGGATCGGCACCACGGTGGGCGCGCTGGCGTTCGGCTTCGCCTTCGTGGGGCCCCTCGGGGCGCTGGTCCTCGCCGCGGCGGCGGCCATCACCCTGCGGTTCCCCCGGTCCCGCCCCCTCCTCACCGTGGGCGGCCCCGTCCTGCTGGTGGGCACGATCCTGTGGATGGCGGCCCGGCAGCTCAACAGCAGCCTGCCACCCGGCTTCGACTGGCCCACCTACTTCGAGGGGGCCCAGGATCCGGCCTGGATCGCCGTGCTGCTCCTGCTCCTCGACGCCGTGGTCGAGCGGTGCTGGCTGCGCCGGTGGTGGCCCACCGACGACGAGTCCCGATGAGCCGTTCGGCCTGTTCCTCCACTGATGTGACCGAGGCCTCAACCTGCGAACCCCGCTGCCGATAGGACGGCACGAGTCGGGGACCCGCCGGGTCTCATCAGTCGGGGGTACGGACCATCAAGCGTCGATCCACCACCACATCCGGACCGCCAGGCGCCCCCGAACGTCGCGCCGCCATCGAGCTCGCGGTCCTCACCGGGGCGTGCGCCGCCGTGGCGCTGCTGGCGATGTCGACCCGGCTGTTCGACCGGGTGATCGACTGGACCAGCTCGTCGACGGATCTCAACCTCAACGGCGTGTTCGCCCTGCTCATCCTGGTCCCGGTGGCCACCACGATCTTCGCCCGCCGCCGCTACCGGGAGGCGATCAGCGTCCGCAAGGAGCTGGTGCGCCTCTCGCTCCACGACGCCCTCACCGGCCTCCCCAACCGCATGCTCCTGGCCGACTGGCTGGCGGCGGACATCCAGACCTCGCAGCGCCGCAACAGCCAGGCCGCCGTGATGTTCGTGGATCTGGACAAGTTCAAGCACGTCAACGACACCCACGGCCACGAGGTGGGTGACCGGCTCATGCGGGCCGTCGCCGACCGCCTCCGCACCATGCTCCGCCCCGAGGACCGGGTCATCCGCTTCGGCGGCGACGAGTTCGTCGTGCTCTGCCCCGACGTGAACAGCGCGGCGGCGGGCGAGAAGATCGCCAACCGGGTCATCGAGATCATCGAGCAGCCTTTCACCATCGGCGACGAGCACCTGCGCATCTCCGCCAGCGTCGGCGTCGCCCTCGCCGAGCACCGCGGCGTGAAGCCCGAGGACGTGCTGCGCGACGCCGACGTCGCCATGTACCAGGCCAAGGCCCAGGGCTCGGGCCACGTCACCGTCTTCGACCGGTCGATGACCGGCACCCTGACCCCGGCCACCGCCGAGGAGCAGATCCGCGACGCCCTCGAGGCCGGCGAGTTCCACCTCCACTACCAGCCGGTGGTCGAGATGGCGACGGGCCGGATCGTGGGCGCCGAGGCCCTGCTCCGCTGGATCTCGCCGGACCGGGGCACCATGTCCCCCGCCGAGTTCATCCCGATCCTCGAGGAGACCGGCCTGATCGTCCCGGTGGGCACCTGGGTCCTCGAGGAGGCCTGCCGGGAGGCGGCACGCGTCGCCGCCATCTGCGACGGCCAGAAGCCCCCCACCATCACCGTGAACGTGTCGGCCCGCCAGCTCGCCCAGCTCGACTTCGGCGACAAGGTGGCGGCCGCCCTCTCGAGCGCCAGCGTCGCCGCCGGCCAGATCCACCTGGAGATCACCGAGGGCGCGCTCATGCACGACGTCACCTCGGCCTGGGCGGTGCTCCGGCAGGCCAAGGCGCTCGGCGTGAAGCTGGCGCTGGACGACTTCGGCACCGGCTACTCGTCGCTCTCCTACGTGCGCCGCTTCAGCCTCGACATGCTGAAGATCGACAAGAGCTTCATCGACGGCATCGACTCCAGCCCCGAGGACCGCGCCATCGTGGAGCACGTCGTGGGCATGGCCCAAGCCCTCGGGATGGTCACCGTGGCCGAGGGCGTGGAGCGCCCCGAGCAGCTGCAGTGGCTCCGGCGCCTCGGCTGCAAGCTGGCCCAGGGCTACGTGCTGTCCCGCCCCATCCCCGGCGAGGACTTCGAGGCCATCCTGGCCCGCCACGAGATCGATCCGTTCCACATCACCACCGGCGAGATCCCCGACGTCGTGGCCCCGGTCGCCCCCCTGGCCCCGCCCGCCTCGGTGGCCCCCGTCGCCCCCGCCGCCCCCGTCGCCCCGACCGAGCGTCCGGACTTCCTGGACCCGGCACCCCGGCCGGCTGCTGCTTCGGCCGAGCCGGCCGCCAGCACCCGCTCGATGGTCGGGCCTCTCACCTTCGCCGCTCCCGACGCCCCCAAGGTCGACCAGCGGGCGTTCGACGAGCCGCCCCTGGTGGCCGCGACCGTGGGCGGCGACGAGCTGCCCGAGCCCGTCGCGGTGGCGGACCGGCTCGGTGCGCCGACGCTCCCCCGCCTGCGGGAGTACCGGCCCACCGACGGCGACGGCGACTAGCGCCACATCCCCGCCCGTGCCGCACGCCCGTGGCAGGGTGGCGGCCATGTCGACGGCAACCGAGCTCCTGAGCGACCCGCGCGCCCGCCGCTTCTCCCTCGCGGTGCTCGTCGCGCTCGGTGTCGCCCTGGTGCTCACCGCCCTCTCCGGCTCGGGCAGCAGCACCGCCGCCGGCCGCCTCGGCGGCGATCACGTCGAGTTCTACGGCACCGGGAAGATGGTCCTCGACGGCCAGCTCGACGAGCTCTACGACCCGGATGCCCAGGAGGCAGCCCAGGCCCCCTACGCCGGCGACGACGGCGGGTACCTGTACTTCGGCTATCCCCCGCACGTGGCCGTCGCCTACGCGCCCCTGGCCGCCCTGCCCTTCCGGTTGAGCTGGGTGGTGACCACCGCGCTGATGGTGGGCGCGGCCGTCGGCGGACTGGCCCTGCTCCGACCCGTGCTGCCCATCCTGCGGACGGCCTGGTGGCCGTGCGTCGCCCTCTCGCTCACCTTCGTGCCCCTCTTCGTCGGCGTCGGCCTCGGCCAGAACACGGGGGTGTCGCTCCTGCTGGTGGCGGCGGCGTGGCGGCTGCTCCACGACGACCGCGAGGCGGCAGCCGGCGTGGCCCTCGGCCTGCTGCTGTTCAAGCCCCAGCTCGCCATCCCGCTGCTCGTCTTCGTGGCCGCGGCCGGGCGGTGGCGGGCCATCGCATCCGCCACCGTGGTCGGGGCCGCCACCTGGGTGGCGGGCGCGCTGATCCTCGGCGTGGGGTGGGTCGGCACCTGGCTCGACGGCCTCTCGGCGTTCGGCGACATCGACCGGGCCAGCAACGCCGTGAACACCATCTCGATCCTGGGCGTGGCCGACACCCTGGCCGACGGTGCCACCGCGGCCAAGGCGGTGGCCGTCGCGCTGGACCTCGTCCTCCTGGGGGCCGTCGCCCTCCTGTGGCGCCGGCGGTCGGGCCGGGATCTCGACGGGGCGATGGCGGTGGCCGTGCCCGCCGCCATCCTGCTGGCGCCGCATGCCCTGTACTACGACGCCGGCCTCATCGTGCTCACCGCGCTCGTCGCCCTCAGCCGCTCCGAGCGAGCGCTCCCCTGGGTGCTGGGCGGGTGGGTCCTGGGCCTCGGCCAGGTGCTCGGGGCGCGCCTCGGGCTCACCCCGGTGGTCTTCGCCGTGCTCCTCGCCCTGGCCGGCGGCTGGATCGTGGGTGGCCGGGAGCCGGCCGACGCGCCGGACCCGGCCGGACAGCCGCTCAGCTCTCGATCGTGAAGAACCGGTCCAGCCCGGTGGTGGCCAGGGCGCTGGCCGGGATGCCCCGGAACTGACGCAGGATGAGGTCGCCGCCGTCGGCCCGGAGGCGCTTGGTGGCGGCCACCATGGCCCCGAGCCCGGTGGAGTTCACGAACGTCACCCCGGCGAAGTCCAAGATCACCGTGGTGGCCCCGGCGTCGACGGCTTCGTCGATCCGGTCGACCATCAGGTGCGCGGACGACAGATCGATCTCACCGGTCAGCCGGAGCAGGGCCGCGCCACCGACGTCCTCCGACGTGATGGACAGGGGGAACGGTTGCATGGAAGGGACCTCGGGCCGCCAGCGAGGGGGTTCTGGCTTGCCCCATCCTGCCACAACCCAGACCTCGCGAACCGCGGTTCTCCCTGGTCAGCGACGTGGTTCGGCGGTCCCCCGCCCCCGTGGCGCGCCGGGTCAGGCCGTGGCGCGGACCAGGGCGTGCTGCACCAGCTCGAGGAGCGTGTCGCGGGTGGACACGCGCTCGCGGGCGTCGATCAGCAGCACCGGCGTGTCCGGGGAGACGGCCAGCGCCTCCCGGACGTCGTCGGGTGAGTGGGTCGCCTGCCCGTCGAAGCAGTTCATGCCCACCACGAACGGGATCTGGTTCTCCTCGAAGTAGTCCACCGCCGGGAAGCACTCCTCCAGGCGGCGGGTGTCGATCAGCACGACCGCCCCGATGGCACCGCGGACCAGCTCGTCCCACATGAACCAGAAGCGGTCCTGGCCAGGGGTGCCGAAGAGGTAGAGGATCAGGTCGTCGCCGAGGGTGATGCGGCCGAAGTCCATGGCCACGGTGGTGCTGGTCTTGGTGGCGACCTTCGAGGTGTCGTCGACGCCTTCGCTGACCTTGGTGAGGGCGGCCTCGGTGGTGAGCGGCTCGATCTCGGAGATCGATCCGATGAAGGTCGTCTTGCCGACGGCGAACCCGCCGGCGACCACGATCTTCACCGGCATCGGGCCGCCGGAGGTGGCTTCGTCGGGTGACACGACCATGTCAGAGGGCTTGGAGGCCATCGAGGACCCTTTCGAGGAGTCGGAGATCGGGGCGGCCGGAGGCCGACCGGGTGTTGAGGGCGACGAACCCCTCGTCGACCAGGTCGCCGAGGACGACCCGGGCCACGCCGAGGGGGAGGCGGAGGCGAGCCGAGATCTCGGCTGCGGACTGGGGGGAGGCGAGGATGCTCAGGATCTGGCGGCGCTCGAGCGACATCGACGACACCGCCTTCTCGCCCTTCGGCGTGCGGTACACGATGGCCTCGATCGGGACCTCCGTGGCCGCGCGCGT
This sequence comes from uncultured Acidimicrobiales bacterium, assembly GCA_937926025.1. Lineage (GTDB taxonomy): Bacteria > Actinomycetota > Acidimicrobiia > Acidimicrobiales > Iamiaceae > Aquihabitans. The sequence goes on along the minus strand of CALANQ010000252.1, from coordinate 6,183 downwards.
GCGACCGCCGGTGATGGCGTACGGGCGGACCCGCAGACCGTCTCCAGCGTCGCCGAGGCTCATCGGGGCAGGGCCCCCTGGAGCTCCTGGCGCAGCTCGGGCGTGAGCACCGCGCCGGCCCGCTCCACGAGCACCGCCATCTCGTAGCCGATGAGGCCGACGTCGCAGTTGGCCGCAGCCACCACGGCCAGGCAGGAGCCGTCGCTGATGCCGGTGACGAACAGGAAGGCGTTCTCCATCTCGATCATGATCTGGGTCACGGCACCGCCGCCGAAGCGGCCGGCGGCCCCGTACGCCAGCCCGATGAGACCCGACGCGACCGCGGCGAAGCGGTCGGCAGCGTCACGGTCGAGGCCCTTGGAGACGGCCATCGGGAGGCCGTCCGCCGACACCACGACCGCTTCGGAGACGCCCGGGATGTGGTCGACGAAGTGCTCGACCAGCCAGTTGACGTTCCGGGCGGCTGCGCTCAGATCACTCATGGGTTTCCCTCTCATCGGATGCGCCGGCGGGGACCGGCTCTTGGACTCGTGCTCGCTGCCGGCCGGCGGAGTGCTGGGCCAGCATCTTGCGGATCTCTTCCGGCGACCGTCGGGAGCCGGCTGCGCCGCGCTCGCCGTCGGACCCGGGGATGGCCCGGGTGGCACCGGCCGAGCGGGGCACCCGCTTGGCCAGGCCCGACTGGGTGGTGGCGCCGGCCGGCGGAGCGGCGATGGGCGCAGCAGCCGGGGCTTCGGCCACGGGCGCCGGGGCCGGCTCCGGTGCGGCGGGTGCCGCAGCGGGGGGCGCAGGTGGGGCCGGGGCGGCCATGGGAGGAGCCGGGGGCGGTGCGCCGTCGGAGACCGGCGGAGCAGGCGGCGGTGCACCATCGGAGACCGGCGCCGCGGGAGCCGCCGGTGCGGGGGCGGGCGCCGGGGCGCTGGGCGCGGCGTTCGCCCCCGTGTTGCGACCGGGGAGCTTGCCGGGCGCATCCGGCGGGATCGACGGGGCCGACGGCGACGGACCGCCGAAGAGGCGGGGTGTGGGGGCGCTCGGCGCGGCGGCCGGCTCGGGCGCGTCCCCGGCGGGGACCTCCCGTCCGAACGGCCGCGGCGGCTCGGCATCCTCGAGGAAGAAGGGACGGTTCGTCTGCGGCGCACGGGGCGGCGGCCCATCGAGGCGCGGGCCCCCGGCGGCCTCGACCGACGGCGGGATCGGGGCCGAGGGCGTCGACGGAGCGGGGGCCGGAGCGTCGAAGGAGAGGGCGGCCGGCATCGCCGGGCTCACGGCCTCGTCGACCTGGGCGGCGATGGCGGCCGTGGCCTCGTCATCGACCTCGTCGGCCGGTGCCGGCGCATCGAAGATGGACCGGGTGGGCAGCGCCTGCTCGTCCACGTCGGAGGCGGCCGGCTCGGCAGGCCAGGCCACCGGCTCGCTGGTGGGCTTGGCGGCCGGGGTCGCCTCGGGGGGCGGCGCGAACACCGCCGGTGCGGTGGGCTCGGACGCCGGGGCCGGGGCCGGTGCCGGGGCGACCGCCTCCTCGGCGGCCGGGGCCTCGGCCTCGCTGGGGTTGAAGGTGAGGGGCGCCAGACCCGAGGTCGGGCTGTCGAGCACCGGCTTGAGCCGGGCCGGGGCCTCGACGACCGGCTGGGGCTCGGCCATCCCGGCGGGGGTGTCGACCACCAGCGCCGGCGGGATGGACACGACGGCGGTCACGCCACCGGCGGTCGAGGGCATCATGCGCACGGCGATGCCGTGGCGGGCGGCGAGGCGGCCGACCACGATGAAGCCGAGCGAGCGGGACATGGCCAGGCCCACCAGCGGCGGGCGGGCGAGGGAGTCGTTGGCCTCGCTGACCTGGTCGGCCGACATGCCGATGCCGTGGTCGGTCACCGAGATGACGTAGCCGTCGGCCTTGGTCTTGTGGCCCACGACCTCGACCCGGGTCTCCGGGGGCGAGAAGTTGGTGGCGTTCTCCATGAGCTCGGAGAGCAGGTGGGCCAGGTCGGCGGCGGCGTTGGAGGCGACCAGCACCTCGTCGAACGACAGCAGCTCGATCCGGCCGAAGTCCTCGACCTCGGCTAGGGCGGCGCGGACCACGTTGGCCAGCGGCGCCGGGCGGCCGCGGCGGCGGGGCGGCTCGGCGCCGGCGAGCACCAGCAGGGACTCGGCGTTCCGCCGCATCCGGGTGGCGAGGTGGTCCAGCCGGTAGAGGGTCTCGAGCTTGTCGGGATCCTCTTCGCCGCGCTCCAGCTCATCGATGAACTCGATCTGGCGGTCGAGGAGGGCCTGGTTGCGGCGGGCCAGGTTCACGAACATCTCACCGATGCCCTTGCGGAGCAGCTGAGCCTGCTCGTTGGCGACCTCGCCGGCCACCCGCTGCACCTCGTTGAACGAGCGGGCCAGCTGGCCGATCTCGTCGTTGCTGTCGATGGCGATGGGCGTCATGGAGCCGATCGACATGCCCAGCTCGTCCTCGGACGGGTTCTTCAGCGTCTCGATCAGGCGGGGCATCTGCTCGCCCGACAGCCGGTCGGCCGCCTCGGTGAGCCGGCCCAGGGGCTTGGTGATCCGCCGACCCAGGAAGAGGGCGGCGATGACGGCGCCGCCGATGGCGACGAGGGCGGCCACGAGGAACAGGGTCGAGGCCCGCTCGGCGCTGTCACGGGCCGCCTGGCTGTCGGCGATGAGCTGGTCCAGCAGATCCGCCTCGACCTGGTGGAGGTCCTTCAGCACGGTGCCGGTCGAGGTGACCACCGCCTTGCCGTCGAACCCGAGGGAGCCCTCGGCGCCGGCGTCGGTGGCCCGCTCGCGGATCCCGTCGAAGACCTGGCTCTGATCGGTGGCGAGGGCGTTGCGCACCGCACCCTTGCGGGTCAGGCCCGACAGCGAGTTCAGCAGCTCGAGCTGGCTGCGCTCGCTGGTCTGGGACTTCTGGAACAGCGAGAACGTCTTGTCGGAGCCGAACGACCCCGTCTCGGCCGCACCGGCGATCAGCGCGCCCTGCCGGGCCAGCGACGCCTTGTACGCCGAGAGCGCCGAGGCCGCCCGGAGCTCGGACGCCGCCTGCGGATCCGACGTGGTGTCACCGATGTTGGTGTTCACCGCCAGGAACGTGTTCTGGAGGTCGCCGTAGCTCACCACCATCTCGTTGAACTGATCGGGGCGGAACCCCTGGTCCACCGAGTCCCGGTAGAAGCCGAGCTTGTCCGCCGCGCCCACCGCCAGGCCGGCTGCGGACTGGATCGAGTCGTCGGTGCCGCCCAGGCCGTCCTGGAGCACCGGCACCGCCTGGCCCATCACCGTGTCGGTGTTGGCCCGGGCCGCCTTCAGCTCCTTCTCCCACGCCTTGCGGTTCGAGCCCACGTAGGCGGCGCTGTAGAGCGCCTCCTGCTGGAGCGCGTCCGCCACATCGGCGTTGAGGCGGGTGATCGTCACCAGCTGGGCGACGTCCCGGCTCTCCGCGGCCGACTCCCGCCGGTCTCGCGCCCCGAGGGCGGAGAGGAGGAGGATGATCGCGATCGGACCTGCCATCAGCAGGATCAGCTTGTTGCGGATCTTCAGATCGTCGAACACGGCGTCCTCGTAGGGAAGGGAAGCGGCCGGCGGGGGTGCACTGGTCGGAGGTCAGATCGGCCGATTCGGACGGGTCTTGAGCCGGGAGTGGGCCGTACGCCCTAGATGGGTCGTTCGGCCCACTCCCCGCGAGAAGGATGTCCGACCCGCCGGGCGGAACCGGGCAGACTCGGTCGCCATGAGCGACGTCCCCCAGGGGCCCGGCTGGTGGCAGGCCTCCGACGGCAAGTGGTACCCGCCGACGGCCCAGCCCGGGACCGGCCCCGCCGCCCCCCGCCCCGCCCCGTACGGGCCCGGACCCTCCGGCCAGAACCCCTACGGGTACGGCCCCTACGGCCCCGGTGCCTACGGTCCCAGCCCCTACGGGTACGGCTACGCCGTGAACCCGAACGGCACGCCCAGCGGCCTGCCGTCGGTCAGCAGCCAGGCCACCGCCTCCCTGGTGCTCGGCATCGTCAGCCTGGTCATCTGCTGCTGGCCGCTGGCCGTCGGGTCGCTGGTGGGCCTGCCGCTCGGGATCTACGCCCTGACCCGGATCAGCAAGGGCGCCGCCGATCCCGGTCCCCGAGGGCTGGCCATCGCCGGCGTCGTGCTGAACGCCTTGGGCTTCGCGGTCCTCACCCTCATCGCGGTCGCTACGGTGGTCTCATGAGGATCTGCGGATGACCTCCCTCGCGTTCGAGCACCTCCCGCCGCCCCCGGCACCGGCGCCCGAGCGCGATCGTGGCCGCCAGGTGGGCCAGAGCGCCCTGGCCCTGGTGGGCATGGGCACGGCGCTGATCGCCCTGCGCACGGTGTCGATCCACCTCCCCGCCTGTCCGTTGCGCGCCGCCACCGGCGTGCCGTGCCCCGGCTGCGGCATGACCCGCCTGGCCGACAGCGTGGCCCACGGGCGCATCGGCGAGGCCGTGACGGCCGATGCCGCCGGGGTGGCCATCCTCGGCGTCCTGGCCGTCCTGGCCGTCACGTACCTGGTCCGCGTGGTCATCCGGAAGGACGAACCGCCCGCCTGGATGCGCAGTCCCCTGCTGCTCGTCGGCATCGGCGTGCTGGTGGCCGCGCACTGGCTCACCACCATCATCACGGGCGGTCTGCCGTCGTCCTGAGCGCCTTCCGCGCAGCATCGTCAGACGCGGGGCCGTTCCGAGGGTAAGTTTCCGCGGGGAACCTTCACCCCCCGAAGCGGGAGAAACGGACAACTCATGAGCGATACCTCACAAGGGCCTGGCTGGTGGCAGGCCTCCGACGGCAAGTGGTACCCGCCGGAGCAGGCTCCGGGCGCCACGCCCACGGGCCAGCCCGCCGGTGGTCCTCCTCCGGGTTACGGCACGCCTCCGGCCTACGGGGCTCCCGCCGGTGGCGGGGGCGGCGGCGTCGCTGTCGGTGACATCGTCGGCTACGGCTGGAAGAAGTTCCAGGAGTACCTGGGCCAGATCATCGTCGCCGTGCTGATCTACGTCGGCGTCATCGCCGTCTTCTCGATCCTCGGCAACATCATCTCGTCGTCGATCGACAGCATCATCGGCTCGCTGCTGTTCTCGTTCGTCCAGATCCTCGTCTCGAGCGCCATCAGCATCGTGCTGATCCGGGCCGTGCTGATGGTGGTCGACGGCAAGCAGATCGACACCGCGGCGCTGTTCTCCGCCGACAACCTCGGCCCGTACATCATCGGCGCCATCCTCGTGTCGCTCGGCACGCTGGTCGGCCTGATCCTGTGCGTCATCCCTGGCATCATCTTTGCCTTCTTGACCTACCTCTGGGGCTTCTTCCTGGTGGACAAGAACATGGAGCCGGTCGACGCCATCAAGGCCTCCATCGACCTGGTGAAGAACAACGTGGGCACCGTGCTGGTGTGGGCCATCGTGGCCGCCATCTTGAGCTTCGTCGGCTTCATCCTCTTCTGCGTCGGCTACCTGGTCGCGGCGCCGGTGGTCTTCATCGGCAACGCCTACCTGTACCGCCGCCTCAACAACGAGCCGGTCGCTCCCTGATCCGGACCGTCTGAACGGCAAACGGCCCCGGGCACTGCCCGGGGCCGTTTCGCGTCTGGGGTGCGCTCCCCCGCTGGTTCAGCGGATGGGGGCGGCGGTGGGCTCGATGGGCCGCGGGAGCAGCGTGGAGCCGGTGAGGTGCTCGTCGACCGCGGCGGCGCAGGCCCGGCCCTCGGCGATGGCCCACACGATGAGGCTCTGACCCCGGCCCATGTCGCCGGCCACGAACACGCCGGGCACGTTGGTGGCCCAGCCGGCGTCGCGGGCCACGTTGGAGCGGCCGTCGAGCTCCACGCCGAACTGCTCGGTGATCCAGTTCGACTCGGGACCGGTGAAGCCCATCGAGAGGAACACGTAGTCCGCGGGCAGCTCGAAGTCGGTGCCCTCGACCTTCTCGAAACGGCCGTCGACCATGGTGACCTCGTGCGCCTTGAGCGCCTTGACCCGGCCGTTGCCGTCGTCGACGAAGCGCTCGGTGTTCACGGAGAACACCCGGTCGCCGCCCTCCTCGTGGGCCGAGGCGGTGCGGTAGATCAGGGGCCAGGTGGGCCACGGCGTGTGGTCTGGGCGGCTGTCGGCGGGCTTGGGCATGATCTCGTACTGCGAGATCGTGGCCGCACCCTGGCGGTGCGCGGTG
>CALANQ010000251.1 GCA_937926025.1 uncultured Acidimicrobiales bacterium | reverse complement strand
CCGTCGACGTCCCCGAGAACCGGCTCGACCCCGACTCCGAGATGATCACCCTGGCCGTCGCCACCCTGCACTCGAACAGCGACGACCCCCGACCCGATCCGGTCGTGCAGCTGGAGGGCGGACCCGGGTTCAGCAGCCTCGACAGCGTGGGCGGCTACTCCAAGAGCTCCATCCTCGACGAGCGCGACTACGTCATCTGGGACCAGCGGGGCACCGGCTACTCCACGCCGAACCTGGACTGCACCGAGACCAACGAGGCCATCTGGGACGCGTTCTCCACCACCGACGAGCCGGCCGTGGAGGGCAAGCGCATCGAGGACTCCATGCGCACCTGCCGCGATCGCCTCCTCGACGACGGGGTGGACCTGGCCGGGTACAACACCCCGCAGAACGCCGCCGACCTGGCCGACATCCGGGTGGCGCTCGGCATCGACGAGTGGAACCTGCGGGGCATCTCGTACGGCTCGGCGCTCGCCATCGAGACCGTGCGCTCCCACCCCGAGGGGATCCGCTCGGTGCTCCTGTACTCCGTGGTCGTCCCCGACGAACCGTTCGGCGCCGTGGACCGGGGCAAAGCTGCGCTGCGGTCGTTCGACGAGCTCGACGCCGCCTGCGCCGCCGACGAGGCGTGAACCGAGAAGTACGGCTCCATCAACGAGCTGATGGCGGAAGCGGCCGCCCAGCTCGATGCCGAGCCCTACGTCGGCGAGGTCCCCGACCCCATCACCAACGAGCCGCGCCACGTCGAGATCACCGGCTCCGACATGTACGCCGGCATGTTCCGGGCCATGTACGACGAGACGCTCATCCCGCTGCTGCCCACCGCGCTGACGGCCATCGCAGGCGGCGACTACGCCATCGTCGAGCAGCTGGTCCAGGAGTCGATCCCCTTCGCCGCAGACCAGGTGGAGGGCATGACGGCATCGGTCACCTGCGCCGACCGCCTCCCGCTGCTCGACCCCGATGTGGTCGCCCCGTTCGTGGAGGGGCACCCCGAGATGGGGGCGCTGGTCTACGTGAACGTGGCCGAGACCGGGTGCAAGGAGTGGGGCGTGCCCGAGAGCGGTGGGGACTTCAACACGCTGCTGGAGGGCGACGACGTCGACGTCCCGATCATCGTCATGGCCGGGCGGTTCGACCCGATCACGCCGCCGGCGGGCACGGAACGGGTGGCCGAGGCGCTCGGACAGGACGTGCTGCTGTTCCCCGACGCCGGCCACGGTGCGGTCACCTCGAGCGAGTGCTCCCGCGACATCTGGTTCGCGTTCCTCGACGATCCCACCCAGCAGCCCGACACCGCCTGCATGGACGACCTCACCCCACCCGAGTTCGCCTGATCTCGGGTCACGGAAGCCGCGTGGGGCGGAGCCGCGGCTGGCGGCTGGAGTGACCCGAAAGCGGGTGGTCAGGCGTTGGCGGCCTGGTCTCGCTTGGCCTTGGCGCCGCTGGTGTAGGAGCTGATGTCGAGGGCGAGGCCGAAGGCGACGATCAGCCACCCGAACCCGCTGACGCCGCCGATGGGGGCGCACACCAGGGCGAAGAACAGCGTGGTGAACGGCAGGAGCAGGAAACCGAGGAAGGCCTCGAAGAAGCCGTTGAACGCGATGGCCATCCGATCGCTGAACAGCCACACCAGGAAGATGGCGAACCTCGGGGCCGCCATGCCGATCAACGCAACGATGCAACCGCAGCCCATGTCCCGCTCCTTCGCGTGAGGTCGACCCCGACCGTACCCGGCTGGACACATCGGTGCGGGCGGTACCCGGGGGATCCACGTGGACGGGGCCGGGGGCGGCGCGACTAACGTGGACGGGTCCGCACCCGCAGGTGGTGGCCGGGCCCTGTGCATCTTCAGCTCGTGAACCGGGTCAGGGCCGGAAGGCAGCAGCTCTCAGCGATGCCTGAGGAGTGCCGCAGATCGCCCGGTCACCTCCTGCGGGGGCGGACACAACCGAAGCAGTACCCGGAGGGGTGCGAGAGCGGCCGAATCGGCACGCTTGGAAAGCGTGTGTGGGGAAACTCACCGTGGGTTCGAATCCCACCCTCTCCGCTGGATCGACCCGATCGATCGCCGAGGCCGCCCTCGTGGGCGGCCTCGTTCGCGTCCGGTCCCGGGTCGTCTCGGGTCCGGGCTCGGGTCGGCTCGACCGGCCCGCGGCGTCGCCACTGCCACCGCCGCCGCGCCGCCAGCCAGCCAGCCAGCCAGACGGGCGGGCGCGATCAGGTGGCGGGCAGGATCAGGTGGCCGGCGGGGGTTCGGGGCCGATCCAGGTGAGGACGTGGAGGTGGTGGGTGACCACGCCGTCGTCGACGAAGCCGGCGTCGCCCGGGCGCAGGTGCTCGGTGAGGTCCAGGTCGTAGGCGCCGATGCGCTCGAACCCGGCCCGCTGGTAGAGCCGCCCGGCGGCCGCCAGGTTGTCGGCCATGTCCAGCACCGGACGGCGGCCGAGGGCGTGGGCGGCGTCCACCGCCGTCTGCAGCAGCGCGGCACCGGTGCCCGTGCGGTGGGCCCGTTCGTGGACCACGAGGCGACGGACGGCGATGAGCTCGTCGACGGCGCGGCCGGTGGCCTCCGACCACTGGAGGGTGGCGGCATCGCCGGGCTCGGCGTCGGTGAGCAGCACGTGGCCGACCACCCGGCCGCCGTCGTCGGGATCCGTGGCCACCCAGCCGGCGACCACGTCGGAGGCGGCGGCCCACGCCTCCATGTCGGCCAGCAGGATCACCGGGTAGGCGTCGCTGTGGTGGGTGGCGGTCAGCAGGTCCGCCACCCCGGCGACGTCGCCGCGGGTGCGCGGCCGGATGGGGAAGGGGCTCACCCGGTCAGCATGCCCGGGCGGGCCCCGACGGGCGCAGCGGGTTCAGTGCTCCTTCACCCGGAAGGCCCCGGCGATGGGGTTGTCCGGGCGGGTGTCGCCAGCCGGGACGACCGGGTACCAGAGCTGGTCGGGGGCGCTGCCGGCGGCGTACCAGAGGATGTCGTAGGCGCCGTCGCCGTCGAAGTCTCCGACGATGGGACGCTCGTCGCCCATCTCCCGGTTCTCGTTGAGGACGTACCAGTCGGCCTTGGTGCCGTCGTCGTAGAAGACGGCGTCTTGGATCTTGCGGCCCGAGACGAGCACGACACCGAACGGGTAGCTGGTGAGGCGGCCGGCGAGATCGACGTCGCGCAGGTTGACCGAGGTGAACAGGGCGCCGCCGCGGCCGCGCCAGAAGGCGTCGGGGCTGGCACCGGAACCGAAGAACAAGATGCCGTCGCGGGGCACGTCGTAGACGGTGACCGGCGTGTAGTCCCGGTAGAACGAGTTGCTCCGCGACTTGTACGTGCCGTCGGGGTACAGGTTGAAGCCGATCCCGGTGTTCGTGGTGAGGACGAACGGGTCCTCGTAGCCGTCGCCGTTCCAATCGCCGATGACGATCTTGGCGCCGGGCACCGCACCTTGGACCGAGTACTTGGTCTCGGTACCGGAACCGGCGTCGTCGAAGATCGACCGGTGGCTCAGCTGGTACGCCGACGGGTCGTACCAGAAGATCTGGTCCTTGCCGCCGTTGTAGCTCTTCAGCGTGTACGGCCGGGTGGCGTAGCGGGTGGGGACGTTGGCGCCGGTGAAGGTGCCGTCGCCGGCGCTGACCCACATGCGGCTGGTGCCGGTGCCGCGCTTGTACCAGACGATGTCGGTGTGGGCGTCGCCGGCGAAGTCCCCGGCGATCGGGACGTAGGAGCTGGAGATGGTGAGCGGGTAGCGCTTGAAGGAGGTGGAGCCCCGCTTGCCCTTCGTGCCCACCCACAGGGAGTCAGGGGTCGAACCCGGCGCGTACCAGAGGATGTCGTCGGCGTCGTCGCCGGCGAAGTTCCCGACGATGGACTGGTAGGAGCCGCTGACGCTGACGGACCGGTAGTCCCACACCCCGTCGGACGATGCCCCCGAGGGGCGGGGAGCCGCAACGACACCCAGCAGCACCGCGACGACGAGGACCAGCTTGCGAACCATGGAGGGGAGCCTTCCGCCGAGACCAGCACCCGCTGGTCGAGGATCGAACGGCGGTGATCGTAGGGCGCGCACCCCAGCTCGGACGAGGCGGGCCGCTGCCCTCTTCGGCCGAGCTCGGCCACATCGGATGCACGACCGACCAGCGTCCGCGAGGATCTGTCCGTGGACGGTGCGGTCGCGGCCCTGGGGGCGCAGCAGGACGAGCTGGCGGGCTACGTGGCCGCC
>CALANQ010000250.1 GCA_937926025.1 uncultured Acidimicrobiales bacterium | reverse complement strand
GCGGCCGTCGCCGTCGACCACCGGGAGCTTCTCGATGCGGTGGCGGCCGAGGATGGCCTGCGCCTCCTCCAGCGTGGTGCCCTGCGGTGCCGTGACCAGGTTCTCGCTGGTCATCACCGCGCCGATGCGCTCGTTGACATCCTCGTGGAAGCGCAGGTCCCGGTTGGTGAGGATGCCGACGAGGCGGCCGTCCGGGTCGGTGATCGGGACACCGGAGATCTTGAACTTGGCCATGAGGTCCAGCGCCTCGGCGACCAGGGCGTCGGGGCCGAGGGTGACCGGATCGACGATCATCCCGGACTCGGAGCGCTTCACCTTGTCGACCTCGGCCGCCTGGTCCGCCACCGACAGGTTCCGGTGGACGATGCCGAGGCCGCCGGCCCGGGCCATGGCGATGGCGAGGCTGGCCTCGGTGACCGTGTCCATGGCGGCCGACAGGATCGGCACCTGCAGCTCGATGCCCGGCGTCACCACCGACGCGGTGGAGACCTCGTTGGGCAGCACGTCGCTGGCCGCCGGAACGAGGAGGACGTCGTCGAAGGTCAGCCCTTCGGTGGCGAATCGGTCAGCGGGCGATTGGGCCATGGGGGCTCCCGGTAGCGGCGGGTCGTTGCCGCAGGCCATCGGGCGACGGCCCGCAGCGGGAACCTCGCCCGGCGTGTCGGGGCCGCCGCGGTCAGCGTCGGAGCGACTTGAGGATGGCGCGCGCCACGGTGGAGTTCATCTGGTACACCGCCGTCTTCGACGCATCACGGGCCAGCTTCACGACGCTGCCCCCGGTGACCTCTTCCACCGAGTCCAGGCCCTCTACCACCGCCTGCTTGGTGAGGTCGGTGGCCTTGTAGCCGGCGTTGGTGAGCGCCTTGACCACCTCGCTCTGGGCCACGGGCTCTGGTGCCGCCGACGCGATGATGCGCAGCGCCTCCTTGGTGAGCTCCGCACCCTGGTTGATGGCCTCGTGCGTGGAGAGGTTGCCCTCCTCCTCGCCCTCGACCGACGCCAGCCAGCGCCGGACCTTCACCACGAGCTCCCCGTGGGTCTCCCCTTCGAACGTGATGGTGGCCATGGCCGAACGCTACCTCCGTGGCCGTCACCTGCGGCGGGACGTTCAGTTCGCCGACGGATCGTCGGGGTGGTTGGCGAACCACGCCACCTCGCCCCGCTGCCGCCGCAGCACCGCGGACCACTGGCGATCCGGGTCGGAGGTGGTGACGTCGCCGGGGTCGGCGTCCACCAGCCACCACGCCCCTTCGGCCAGCTCGTCCTCCAGCTGACCGGGCGCCCACCCCGCGGACCCGGCGAACACCCGGATCTGGTCCCAGTCGGGGCCGCCGTCACCCGGAGTCCGCTCCAGGTCCACCGCGGCGCAGTCCGCGAAGATCCGAGCCTCGACCGGGACCTCGCGCTCGCTGCAGCGGCCGAGCGCCACCAGGGAGTCCCGGCCCACCGGCCCACCCAGGAAGAGCACCCCCGGGGCGGCGGTGGACGCCGACCAGTCCGGGACCACCTCGCCGACCGCGGTGTCGCTCGGGCGGTTCAGCACCACGCCGAACGCGCCGTCGCGCCCGTGGGCGAGCAGCAGGACCACGGTGCGCTCGAAGGTGGGATCCGCGATGAGCGGCGTCGCCACCAGCAGGCGACCGGCGAGGCTCATCGAGGAGCCAGGCAGCACGGGACGGACGCGGTCACGCCCGCAGGCTACCGGCGCCCGATCCGCCCGGGACGGGGCCGCGACCGCCGCCCGCATCACCGCCCGCGCCGCCGTTGCTGAGCACGGGATGGCCGACGGGTCAGGCGTGGCCGATGCCGCCGCGGTGGACGGTGCCGGTGACGAAGCCGAGCAGCTGGCGCAGCATCGCCGCGGTGGCGCCCCAGACGGTGTCGCCGTGGAGCTCGAAGAACCACATGGACCGCTCGGTGCCGAACACGTCCCAGCGCTCCTCTCGGAACACCTCGGGATCGAGCAGCTCCGACAGCGGGACGTGCAGCACCGCGGCCACCTCGGCCGGGCTGGCGTGGAGCTCCGGCCGGCCGGGCAGGACGGCCACGAACGGCACGATGAACGAGTTCGAGGTGATGGTGCTGAGGTGGTCGAGCTCGCCGATGATCTCCACCAGCGACGGGTCCAGCCCCACCTCCTCGCACGCCTCGCGCCGGGCGGTGTCGCGCAGGTCCTCGTCGACCTCTTGGCCTCCGCCCGGGAACGACACCTCGCCGCTGTGCACCCGGAGGGCCGCCGAGCGCCGGGTGAGGATCACCCAGCTCTCGCCGTCGTGCTCGTAGAGGGCGGCGAGCACCGCAGATGCCCGATCGACCTTGCCCTCGCGGGGCGAGCGGACCGCGGGCCCGAGGGCCTCGATGCGCTGGCGCGCCGAGGCGAGGGAGATGGTGCGGGCCGCCGCATCGAGGTGGGCCCACGGCGATGCGCCACCGGGCCGGACCCCGGGCGGTCGCGGGATGAGCTGCGGACCACCGCGCGGCGCGGGGCCGTCGGCATCGGCAGCGGAGGTCACGAGCCCCTCAGGAGGCGGCGGACGCCGACTGCGACGCCAGGTGCTCCAGCACCTCGCGCAGCCCACCGGTCTTCAGGTCGGCCATCACGCGGCCGGGGGTGGTCTCGCCCTTCTCCCACTCCATCCAGGAGGCGAGGAGCTTGGCGGGGTCTGCGGGCGGACGGTCCATCCGGCCATGCTACCGAGGGCGTCGCATCCGACCATCGGTCGGCACATCACCGACCGGCCCCCGGGTAGCGTTCCGGGGTCAGTCACGTCTGGGCAGGAGGACCCGGTGGCGGAAGAACCCACCAGCCACCTGCGCAACCGCCCCCGGCAGGCGCGCTCGGCCGCCCGGGTCGAGCTGCTGCTCGACGTGGCCGAAGAGGTCTTCGAGGAGGTCGGCTACGACGCCGCCACCACCAACCTCGTCGCCCAGCGCGCCGGCGTCCCGGTGGGCACCCTCTACCGGTGGTTCCCGGACAAGGTGGCGCTGGCCGAGGCGCTCACCGACCGCTACCTCGATCGCCTGGTCACGCTCTACACGGAGCTGCTGACCGATCTGCCGCCCGAGGAGCGCATCGGCGACTTCCTCCACCGCGTCATGGCCCGGCTGGTCACCGAGACCCGCGGCCAGAAGGCGCTCCCCGCCCTGCTGGTGTCGGCGATGGTCCCAGGCAACCGCTCCCCCGCCGGCGCTCGCATGCGCGACGGCCTCCAGAGCCACATCCGCGGCCTGATCGAGCTGCGGGTCCCCGGCATCCCGGCGGAGCTGCGCGACCGCACGGCCGAGGTGTGCGTGACGCTCGCCCACCTGGTGATCGCCGCTGCCGCCGACGGCGACCAGGACGACGAGCACCGCCAGCTGATGACCGACGAGTACATCGACGTGCTGCTCGCCTACCTCGAGGCCAAGTTCCCCTCCAGCGACCACCCGGCCTGGACCGATCCCGACGTGGCCGTCAAACCGCTCTTCCCCGCCCCCCAACGAGCCGAGCGCATCGCCTCCGCCGACTGACGCGGCCGATCGCCGGCGCCACCGAACGCCGCACCTGTGGGGTCGCCTGTGCCCCGCAGCGGTGCACGAACGACCCGATTCGGCCCGTGCCGAACGGGTTCCCGCCCGGGAACGACGAAGGCCCGGCCTTGCGGCCGGGCCTTCGTGCAGACGCTCGGGCGAGCGGCGGGTGATTACATCATCCCGCCCATGCCGCCCATGCCACCGGGCATGCCGCCCGGCATGCCGCCGCCGGCGCCCTCTTCCTCAGGCTTGTCGGCGACGATGGCCTCGGTGGTCAGCAGGAGCGCAGCGATGGACGCCGCGTTCTGCAGAGCCGCCCGGGTCACCTTGGCGGGATCGAGCACGCCGGCCTTCAGCAGGTCCTCGAACTCGCCGGTGGCGGCGTTGAGGCCGATGTTGCCGGTCTCGCGCTCGATCTGCTGGACGACGACCGCACCCTCGAGGCCGGCGTTGCCGGCGATCTGGCGGGCGGGGGCGTCGAGGGCGTTGTGCACCGAACGAGCACCGGTGGCCTCGTCGCCCTCCAGGCCCTCGAGGGCCGTGGCGACGGCCGCACGGGCCCGGACGAGGGCGGTGCCGCCACCGGGGACGACGCCTTCCTCGATGGCCGCACGGGTGGCGGAGAGGGCGTCTTCGATGCGGTGCTTCTTCTCCTTGAGCTCCACCTCGGTGGCCGCACCGACCTGGACGACGGCGACGCCGCCGGCCAGCTTGGCGAGGCGCTCCTGGAGCTTCTCGCGATCCCAGTCGGAGTCGGTCTCCTCGATCTCGCGCCGGATCTGGGCGATGCGACCCTCGACGTCGGCAGCGTCGCCGCCGCCTTCGACGATGGTGGTCTCGTCCTTGGTCACGACGACCTTGCGGGCCGAGCCCAGCAGGTCGAGGGTGGCGTTCTCCAGCTTGAGGCCGATGGTCTCGGAGATGACCTGGCCGCCGGTGAGGGTGGCCATGTCGCCGAGCATCGCCTTGCGGCGCTCGCCGAAGCCCGGAGCCTTGACGGCGACCGAGTTGAAGGTGCCGCGGATCTTGTTCACCACGAGGGTGGCGAGGGCCTCGCCCTCGATGTCCTCGGCGATGATCAGCAGCGGCTTGCCGGTCTGCATGACCTTCTCGAGCACGGGCACGAGGTCCTGGACGGAGCTGATCTTGGACTCGGTGAAGAGGATCAGCGGATCGTCGAGGACGGCCTCCTGGCGCTCCGGATCGGAGACGAAGTACGGCGAGAGGTAGCCCTTGTCGAACTGCATGCCCTCGGTGAACGCGAGGTCGATGCCGAAGGTGTTGCTCTCCTCGACGGTGACCACGCCGTCCTTGCCGACCTTGTCGATGGCGTCGGCGAGGACCTCGCCGATGGCCTTGTCGTTGTTGGCCGAGATGGTGGCGACCTGGGCGATCTCGCTGCGGTCGTCGATCTCCTTGGCCAGGTCCTTGATGGACCCGACGGCGGCCTCGACGGCCTTGTCGATGCCCCGCTTGAGGGCCATCGGGTTGGCGCCGGCGGCCACGTTGCGGAGGCCCTCCTTGACGAGCGCCTGGGCCAGCACGGTGGCGGTGGTGGTGCCGTCACCAGCGACGTCGTTGGTCTTGGTGGCCACCTCCTTCACCAGCTGGGCACCCATGTTCTCGTAGGGGTCCTCGAGCTCGATCTCGCGGGCGATGGACACGCCGTCGTTGGTGATGGTCGGGGCGCCGAACTTCTTCTCCAGCACCACGTTGCGGCCCTTCGGGCCGAGGGTCACCTTCACGGCGTCGGCGAGCTTGTTCACGCCCGCCTCGAGGCCGCGGCGGGCCTCGTCGTCAAACTTCAGGATCTTGGGCATGTGTGCTCCTCAGCTCACTTCTCGACGATGGCGAGCACGTCACGGGCGTTCAGGATCAGCACGTCCTGGCCGTCGACCGTGATCTCGGTGCCGCCGTACTTGCTGTATACGACGGTGTCGCCCACGGCGACGTCGACGGGGATGCGCTTCTCGCCGTCCTCGTCCCACCGGCCCTCGCCGACGGCCAGGACCTCGCCCTGCTGGGGCTTCTCCTTGGCGGTGTCGGGGATGACCAGGCCGGAGGCCGTGGTCTCCTCGGCGTCACCGGGCTTGACGATGATGCGGTCTTCGAGCGGCTTCAGGGCCATGTCGCCTCCTGGGCGTGTGGTTGGTGCCACGCCCCCACGGGCGTTAGCACTCGTCTCTAGCGACTGCTAACCCTACGACCCGCTCCACCGGATCGCAAGCAGTCTCGACCCGAGAGTGCTAATCGACCGACCGACCGCCCCGTCAGCCGGTGTACGCCGGGTTCGCGGCCACCGCACCGGCCGGGACGGCGGGCGCCGGCGTCGCCGTCCCCGGCGTGCCGGGGGCGGTGCTCGAGGTGGTCGAGGTGGTCGTCGAGGTCGATCCGAGGGTGTCCGAGCCGCCGGCCACGTAGGTCCGCGACGGGTAGGCCACGGACCCGCACGACGCGCTCACCTCCACCGTGGTGCCATCCGCGAAGGCCGGGAGCCCCACCGTCCAGTCGCCCTTGGCGTCGATGGCCACGGTCCGCACCTCGGGTGCCGGACGGCCCAGCGCCTGGAAGAAGACGTAGGCCGTGGTCCCGTCCGGGCAGTCGGTGCCGAGGAAGCCGTCGGGCGGATCCGGGGCGCCGATCATCGGGACCCACACCGGCGTCGGGAACATCCGGGGCCGCTCGATGTCGACCTCGGCCTCCAGCTCGTTCCCCTCGCACACCACCCGGACCCGCAGGTCATCGTTTCCTGCGATGGTCGCCGTCCATCGCCCCGGGGACTCCTCCGCGAGGGCGACCTGGTCCAGCACGTCGTCGAAACGCTCGCTGACCGAGGCCTACAGCGCGGGCGACGGCCCCGACGGGTCGCACCCGTCGACGACCACCTCGATCGGGTCGCCGGGGTCCGCCCGGAGCGGGTCCACCGAGAGGATGGGACCGGCCTGGCCTCCCGCCACCGACGGCATCCATCCCGCACCCAGCAGCACCGCCGCCGCGACCGTCACCTTCGTGCTCCGTCTCGCCATGGCTCCCCGACGCCGGGCGACGTCGTTTCGTTCCCGCCGGGACCGCGCCCGCTCGCGGCCGTGCGGATCAGGTCAGGAGGGGGAGCTTCAGGTTGGGGTCGGCGCCGTGGTCCAGGGCGCTGGGGCCGTCGGCACCCAGGCGCCACCAGGCGGCGGCCGCCACCATCGCCGCGTTGTCCGTGCACATGGCCCGGCTCGGGAGGAACCCGTGGATGCCGTCCTCGACACACGCGGAGAGGAACCGCTCGCGCAGCAGCGAGTTGGCGGCCACGCCGCCACCCAGGACCAGGCCCTTGGCCCCGATCTCCTGCGCCGCCTTCCGGGCCTTGTGGACCAACACGTCGACCACGGCCTCCTGGAAGCTGGCGGCGACGTCGGCAGTGGGGCTCTCGGGGTTCTTGCGGACGTGGTTGATGACCGCCGTCTTCAGGCCGGAGAACGAGAAGTCGAGCCCGTCGTGGTACATCGCCCGGGGGAAGGCGATGGCGTGCGGATCGCCCTCCATGGAGATGCGGTCGATGGCGGGGCCGCCCGGGTAGCCCAGGCCGAGGTAGCGGCCGACCTTGTCGAACGCCTCGCCGGCGGCGTCGTCGATGGTGGAACCGAGCAGCCGGTAGCGGCCGTGGCCCTCCATCGAGACGAGCATGGTGTGGCCGCCCGACACGAGCAGGACCACGAGGGGCAGCTCCAGAGACGGATCCTCGACCAGCGCGGCGTACAGGTGGGCCTCCAGGTGGTTCACGGCCACGAACGGCACGTCCCACACCAGCGCCAGCGCCTTGGCGGTGCTGACCCCGATGAGCAGGGCGCCCACCAGGCCGGGGCCGACGGTGGAGGCGACGGCGTCGAGCTCGGTGCCCTCCAGGCCGGCCTCCACCAGCGCCTCGGCGATGACCGGGGTGAGCAGGTCGACGTGCGCCCGGCTGGCGATCTCGGGCACGACGCCGCCGAAGCGGGCGTGGATGTCGACCTGGCTCGACACCACCGAGCTGCGCACGGTGTGGCCGCCCACCACGACGGCGGCGGCGGTCTCGTCGCAGGAGGTCTCGATGCCGAGGATCTTGGTGCCGGCGTGGATCGGGAAGCCCATGGTCGAGGGCACGGTGGTGGTCACGAGGCCTCCTGGCTGCTGGCGGGGTGGAGGCGACCGGGTGCCGGCGCCTCGGGGAAGCCCTGGCGCACGACCGGCCGCGGCGAGCGGGCCTCGAGACCGGCGAGGCGGGCGGTGTAGTCGTCGGTGCGGATGTCGTGGGCCCACATGACCAGCGCGTCCTCGCCGTTGTCCGCGTAGTACGCCTTGCGGGCGCCACCCGGTGCGAATCCGAGGCTGCGGTACAGGTCCTGGGCGCCCCGGTTGGAGACCCGGACCTCGAGGGTCAGCTGGTTGGCGCCCAGGCGCAGCGCGCCCCGCACCAGCTCGACCAGCAGGCTGCGGGCGACGCCGTGGCGCTGCCAGGCGGGATCGATGGCGATGGTGGCGACGTGGCCGTCGTCGGCGATCATCAGCAGCCCGGCGTAGCCGACCACCGTGGGGCCGAGCCGGGCCACCAGGTACACCCGGTTGGAGCGCTCCAGCTCGTCCTCGAACAGGCGGCTCGACCACGGGCGCGGGTACACCTGGGCCTCGATGGCCAGCACCTCGGGCAGGTGGCGGCGGCGCATGGGCGAGATGGTGAGGACCTCGTCGCCCACCGGGCCGGACGCCACCGGGCCGGCGGTCACGCGCCCTCCCGGACCGACCAGTTGATCTCCGCATCGGGCTTGCGCAGGTACAGCAGCTCGATCTGCTCAGGACGGACCCAGTCCTCCCGGAGGGCCTTGGCGTGGGCCAGCTGCACCAGCGAGCGCGCCGACGGGTACGCGTGGTCGCCGCCGGCGACCTCGATGCCGGGCCGCCGGGTCAGCACCTCGGCGTAGCGGATGGCGCCGTCACCGGCGAGGAGGGTGTCGCCGGGCTGGGCCTGCAGCTCGGCGGCCAGGTCGTCGGCGCTGCCCACGGTGGGCTCGCTGATGCGCTGGATGCCGCCCGGCACCTGGCGGTAGAACGCCCAGAACACCTCGCTGCGGCGAGCGTCGATGACCGTGGCGATGCGCCGGTCCGTGAACCGCAGCGGGAACGCCAGCAGGTCCAGGCTCGACACCGAGATCATCGGCACCCGCAGGGCCTGGGCGATGGCCTTGCCGGAGGCGACCCCGACCCGCAGGCCGGTGAACAGGCCGGGTCCGTTGTCGACGGCCACGCACGAGATCTCCGAGAGCTCCACCCGGGCCTGCCGGCACACGAACTCGATGGCCGGTGTCAGGTTCTCCGCGTGGCGCTTGCCCCGCGCCGAGTGCGACGACGCCAGCACGCCCTCGTGGCCGCCGATGGCGCAGCCGACCTCGGCGGTGGCGCTCTCCAGCCCCAGGATCAGCACGACGGACCTCCCGACTCGACCCGCCACGGGGCCACGGCATCAGCGATCTGGCGCGAGCGGGCCGGCCACGAGCCGCCGATGCCCCGCAGCTCGATGCGGCGCTCGTCCTCGTCGTCGCCGAAGGTGATCCGCAGCTCCAGGTACTGGTCCGGGAGCGCGGGGAGCACGGCGTCGCCCCACTCCACCAGCATCACGGCGTCCTCGTCGAGCATCTCGCTCAGGCCCAGGTCGGCGACCTCCCGCAGGGTCTCCAGGCGGTACACGTCGAGGTGGTGCATGTTGAGCCGCTCGCCCGAGTACTCCTGGACGATGGTGAACGTGGGGCTGGTCACCTGGTCCGTGATGCCGAGGCCCCGGGCGTAGCCCTGGGCGAACGCCGTCTTGCCGGCACCCATCTCGCCCGCCAGCAGCACCAGGTCACCCGGGACGGCGGTGGCGGCGAGGGCGGCGGCCAGGTCCTGCGTGTGGGCCGCAGAGGTGGTGACGACCACGATGGGCGTGCGGTTCACCGGCCGACCCCCGACCGGTGCCGGGGCCGGATGACGGCGGGAGCGGCGGACGAGCAGGGCACCGCACGATCGTACTGACCGGCGCGCGGCGGAAGAACCTGGCGGGGCTGCGCCTCATCGGTGGCATCTCGGCCGATGTCCGAGCTCGGCGCGGTCCGCTGGGTACACCTCGCACCGTGCCGGATCCCCTCAGTCCCTCGAGCCCCCTCCACCTGGTGGTCGACGGCCGGATCGCGGCTCCGGTGGAGGTTGCCGGCACCCGGCGGACCCGGGCACGGGGGCTGCTGGGGCGCACCGGCGTCGAGGGTGCCCTGCTGCTCCCCCGCACGTCGTCGGTGCACGCGCTGGGCATGCGCTTCCCCCTGGACGTGGCCCTGTGCACCGAGGACCTGGAGGTGGTGGCGGTCCGGGAGCTGCGACCGGGCGGCCTGGTGCTGCCCCGACGGAGCGTGCGCACCGTGCTGGAGGCCGAGCGCGGTGCGTTCCACCGGTGGGGGCTCGGGCCGGGAAGCCGCCTGGCGATCAGCGGTGGTGCCGACCGAGGTGGCGGGGGCGCCGACGGGGGTGGCGGTGGCGCGCGGCGCTGATGGCGGTCAGAGCTGGCCGACGAAGTCGTCGAGGAGCTCGGCCAGCTCGGCGGGCCGCTCCTGCATCAGCTGGTGGCCGGCCCGGGGCAGGACCACCAGCTCCGCGTGCGGGAGCAGGTGGGCCAGGTGGCGGGCGGACGGCACCGGCGTGAGCAGGTCCCGGGTGCCGACCACCACGAGCGACGGCGTGTTGGTGGCCCGCAGCGCGACGCGGGCGTCGTGCTCGATGAGCCCGCTCAGCGATGGCAGCAGCGCCTCCGGCGGGATCGACCGGCCCATCTCCGCCACCAGCTCCACGGCCCGCGGCGACGGGTCGTCCCCGAACGCCAGGCGTGCGGCCTGGGTGGTGACGGTGGCCCGCTGCGGCAGCGCCCGGCCGCCGTCGACGATGGCCTGCCCCCGAGCGGTCAGGCGGCGCGCCCCGCGGTCGAGGTAGGGCGGGAACACCTGGTGGGCCCGGGTGGCGACGAAGACCAGCCCGGCCACCCGCTCACCGAGCACCTCGGGGTGGTCGCCGCAGAACTGCATCACCGTCATGCCGCCCATCGAGTGGCCCACCAGGACCGCGTCGTGGAGGTCCAGCTCGGTGAGGAGGTGGGCCAGGTCGTCGCCGAGGCGCGGGATCCCGAAGCCGGACTCCCCCGCCTTGGAGGTGCCGTGGCCGCGCAGGTCCACGGCGATGACCCGGTAGCGGTCGGCGAGCTGGTGGAACTGCGGCGCCCACACATCGGCCCGGAGGGTGATGCCGTGGAGCAGCACCAGGGGCCGGCCCTCGCCCTTCTCGATGGCGTGGATGGTGCCCCCGTCGGGCGTGGCGATGTCGTGCTCGATCACGCCGTCGGGCAGGTCGAACAGGTCGTCGGGGAGCGGCGGGCGGGACCGTCCCGGGTCCGCGCTGAGCGGGCCCCGGACGCCCTTGGGGTGCGTCGATCGGTAGATGCCGGCGGCGGCCGCCCCGATGCCGAGGGCGACGGCGCCCAGGGTGACGAGCTTGGGGTGCTTCACGGTTCCTCCAGGTAGCGGCGGGGGACGCGGGGGCTGATGCCGCACACGATCTCGTAGGAGATGGTGCCGAGCATGCCGGCCCAGTCCTCGGCGCCGATCCGGGCGCTGCCCTGGCGCCCGATGAGCACGACGGGGTCGCCGACCTCGACGGGGTCATCGCCGCAGTCGACGAGGATCTGATCCATGGTCACCGACCCGGCGATGGGCCGCGGCGTCCCGCCGATGAGCACCGTGCCGCCGTTGCTGCCGAGCCGCCTCGGCAGCCCGTCGGCGTAGCCGAGCGGCACCGTGGCGATGGTGGTCTCCACGGCCGGCCGGTAGCGGAGGCCGTAGGAGATGCCCTCCCCGGCGGCGACCCGCTTCACGTGGGAGACGCGTGCGTGCAGCGACAGCGCGGGCACCAGGTCGACCCGACCGGCCAGGGCCGGGGCCGGATCGAGCCCGTAGATGCCGATGCCGCACCGGACCAGGTCCCGGCGGGCGGACGGGTGGTCCAGCGCCGCCGCCGTGTTGGCGGCGTGGGTGCAGGGGACGTCGATGCCGGCGTCGGCGAGGTCGGCGAGGACGCGGTCGAACCCCTGGAGCTGCTTCGCCGTGAACGGGTTGCCGGGCTCGTCGGCCACGGCGCAGTGGGTGAACACCGAGCACAGCTCGAGGGCAGGCTCGTCCACGACCTGCTGGGCCAGGGCCACGGCGTCGCGGGGCTGCACCCCGACGCGGTGCATGCCGGTGTCGACCTTGAGGTGGACCCGGACCGGGCGCTCGGCGGTGCGCCCGGCGCGCGCCGCCGCATCGGCCAGCCCGCCCACGCCGTCGGCGGTGTAGACGGTGGCGTCCAGGTCGGCGGCCACCAGCGTGTCGATCTCGTCGGCGGACGCCTGCGAGAGGACCATGACGACGGCGCCGATGCCGGCCTCACGGAGCTCCACGCCCTCGGCCACCAGGGCGACCGCCAGCACGTCGGCGCCCCCGGCGAGCGCGGCCCGCGCCACCGGGACGGCGCCGTGGCCGTACCCGTCGGCCTTCACCACGGCGCACATCGCTGCGGGCGCCGCATGGTCGCGCAGCGCGGCCACGTTGGCCGAGATCGCGCCGAGGTCGACCTCGGCCCAGACGGGTCGCACCGGATGGGTCCCTAGGCGTCGGTCGCCGGGGCCTCGTCGCGGAGGATCTCCCGGAGCACGTCGACCCGGGAGATGATGCCGACCAGGCCGAGGTGGCCCACGACCGGCAGGCGGGACACCTCGTGGTCGTGCAGCTTGGTGGCCGCCGCCTCGATGGTCTCGTCGGGCCCGACGGTGATCGGGTCGGGCTGCATGACGTCGGCGACCGTGGACCCGAGGGTCTTGCGGAGGTCCTCCTCGAAGTGCTTGTGGGCGCTGGGGAGCTCCAGGGTGGCGCCGAACAGCGAGATGATGGTGGGGACGTGGAGCTCGGTCTCCTGGACGATCAGGTCGCCGGTGGACAGCATGCCCACCACCTGGTTGTCGGAGTTCACGACGGGAGCGCCGTCGATGCCGCGCTCGACGAGCTGGGCCATGGCGTCACCGACGTTGTCGTCCGGGCTGAACAGCAGGACGTCGGTGGTCATGACGTCAGAGACGGGGGTGGAGCGTGGCAATCGAGCCTCCGGCGACTTCGGCGAACGCGGCCGGGAGGTGGTCGACGAGGTCCCCGGCCACCAAGCCGCGGCGCCAGGCTAGGTCCCCAGCCCGCCCGTGGAGGAAGGCACCGGCTGCTGCGGCCCGGTCCGGGGGCAGCCCGGCGGCCAGCAGCCCGAGGATCAGGCCGGTCAGGACGTCGCCGCTCCCCGCGGTGGCCAGCCGGGCATCGCCCTGGTCCGCGGCCAGGATGGCGCCGTCGGGGGTGGCGACGAGCGTGGTCGGACCCTTCAGGAGGATGACGGCGCCGGTGTCGCGGGCCAGGTCCCGGGCAGCGGCGAACCGGTCGGCCTGCGGGGCGGCGCCGTCCAGCGCGGCGAACTCGCCGTCGTGGGGGGTGAGCACGGCCGACGGCGCACCGGCGGCCCGGGACCGGATGACGGTGGCCGCTGCTGCGCCGAGGGCCCGCAGACCGTCGCCGTCGACCACCGTGGCGATCGGCGCGCCGGCGACCAGCTGGCGCACCTCGTCGGCGGTGGCCTCATCGGTGCCCAGGCCGGGCCCGACCCCGACGGCCCGGAACCGGTCGAGGTCGTCGAGCACCGCGTCGGACCAGGCGTCGCCGACGGGCGCGACCACCGCTTCGACGGGCGCGTCGACATCGGCCCCTGCGGACGGGGTGGACAGGCGCAGGTAGCCCGCGCCGCTCCGCATGGCGCTGGCGGCCGCCAGGCGGGCGGCGCCCGTCATGCCCGGGGACCCGGCGATGAGCCACGCCGCCGCCTTCCACTTGTGGGTGTCGCGGGCCGGGTCCGGCAGCCACGCGGCGACGTCGGCGGCGGTGACCCGGTGCGCCCGGGCGGTGGCGGTGTCGAGCCCGATGTCGGCCAGCTCCACCTCACCGGCGAGGCGGGCGCCGTCGGCGAGCAGGAGGCCCGGCTTCCACGCCGCGAACGTGACCGTCCGGGTGGCGGGGAGGGGGCGGCCGGCCGCGACCCCGGTGAGCCCGTCGACGCCGGAGGGGATGTCCACGGCCAGGACGGGGGTGCCCGGATCGGCCGGCGCCGGAGCCTGGTACTCGCCCCGGAACCCGGTGCCGTAGGCGGCGTCGATGATCAGGTCGGCGGGGGGCAGCGTGGCGGGTGCGGCGGCGGCATCGATGATGTCGACCCGGACGCCCCGCCGTCGGAGCCGGTCTGCGGCCGCCCGACCGTCGGCACCGTTGTTCCCCTTGCCGGCGACCACCACCGTGCGCCGCCCGTAGCTGCCGCCGAGGAGGCGCAGCGCGACCCGGGCCACCGCCCCTCCGGCCCGGTCGATGAGCTCCTCGACGGGTTCGGGGGCGGCCGCGTCGATGGCGGCCATCTCAGCCGGGGTGACGATGGGCTCCACCGCCCCATCCTGCCGGTCCGGCGCCGCCGCGTGCGCCGGTACCATCCGACCGCGATGGCGACCGCCGAGATCCTCCCCCTTCCCGATGGCCGCGACCTGGGGTTCGACGATGTCGGTGATCCGGCCGGCGTGCCGGTCCTGTTCGTGCACGGGACCCCCGACTCCCGCCGGGCCCGCCACCCCGACGATGCCGTCGCCGCCGTCGCCGGCATCCGCCTGGTCTCGGTGGATCGCCCCGGGTTCGGCGCCTCGACCGCCCACGCTGCGGGCACGGTCGGCTCCTTCGCCGACGATGCGGTGGCCCTGGCCGACCACCTCGGCATCGCGTCCTGGCGGCCCTTCGCCTGGTCCGGTGGCGCCACCTACGCGCTCGCGATCGGCGCCCGCCATCCGAGCCGGGTGGACCGGACGGCGGTGGCCGCCGGGCTCGTGCCGTTCGAGGCGTACGCCACCGAGGGCATCCTCGACGACGCCGACGGCGGCCGGCACCTCGTCGCGGAGCTCGGGGCGGAGCTCGGGCCGGCGGGCCTGGCTGAGATGGCGGCGCCGATGCTGGTGCCCTACCCGTGCGACGAGGCCCTGGCCCTCGACCACGTGACCGAGCAGCTGACCCCCGATCGTCGGTCCGCGCTCGACGCCATCCCCGGAGCCGTCGAAGCGCTCGCCGCCGGCGTGCTCGACTCCGTCGCATCCGGCATGGGTGGCGTGATCCGGGACCTGGAGCTGCAGGTGGAGCCGCCCGACGTGTCCTGGTCGGCCGCCACCGCACCGGTCGACCTCTGGTACGGGTCTCGCGACGCCACGGCACCACCGGCGTTCGGCGAGTGGTGGGCCGAGGCGCTGCCCGATGCCACCCTCCACGTGTTCCCCGGCGACGGGCACCTGATCGCCCTCACCCGGTGGGCGGACATCCTCCGCTTGCTCGTCGCCGACGCCTGACACCACCCCACCCGCCGTCGTCGATCGGGGCTCCTTCGGCGTCGAATCGACGTCGATTCGACGCCGATGCGACGGATGGGTCGCAGCGGTGACCACCGACGGAGACCGGATCGGTCAATCGTCGGCGCGCGGTCGGGACCGGAAGATGAGGCGCGGGCCGCGGTCGTAGGTGAGCCAGTTCCAGGCCCAGTTCGCGAACACGGAGATCCGGTTCCGGAAGCCGGCCAGCATCACCAGGTGGAGCCCGAGCCACGACAACCAGGCCGGGAAGCCCCGCAGCCGGATCCCGAACGGCAGCTCGGCCACGGCCCGGCTCCGCCCGATGGTGGCCATCGTGCCCTTGTCGCGGTAGCGGAACGGGGCCCGCGGCACCGGCCGACCAGCGGCCAGGCAGCAGATCTGGCGAGCCACGTGGCGGCCCGACTGGATGGCCACCGGCGCCAGCTGCGGGAGCAGCGCGTCGGGGGCGCCGTGGGCGTCGACGATGGCCGCGACATCGCCCACCGCCCACACGCCGGGGTAATCGGGCACCGCCAGGTCCGGTCCGACCTCGATGCGGCCGGCCCGTCCGGTGCGGAGCCCGAGGGCGGCACCGATGGGGTTGGCCTTCACCCCCGCCGCCCAGACGAGGGTGTGCGCGGCGATCTCCTCGCCATCGGCCAGGGTCACCCGGGTGGCCCGGACCCGGGCGACCTGGGCACCGGTGCGCACCTCGACGCCCCGCTCCTCCAGCGCCTGCCGGGCGTGCTCCCGCGACGCCCGTCCGAACGGCGCCAGCAGGTGGTCCTGCATCTCGACGAGGACGACCCGCGCCCGACCGACGTCGAGGTGCCGGAAGTCCTTCCGGAGCACCACCTGGAACAGCTCGGTCAGGGCCCCGGCCACCTCGACGCCCGTGGGTCCGCCGCCGACCACGACGAACGTGATGGCCCCGTCGTCGACGAGGCGGGGCTCGGCGTCGGCGGCCTCGAACCGCTCGAGCACGTGGTTCCGGAGCCGGACCGAGTCCGCCAGGTTGTAGAGCGGGAACCCGTGGTGGTCGACCCCGGGGATCCCGAAGGTGTTGGTGGTGGCACCGGCGGCGACGATGAGGTGGTCGAAGGGGAGGTCCTCGACCTCGTGCTCCGGGTGCTGGAGGTGCAGGACCCGGGCGTCGAGGTCGGCGCCGATCACCGTGGCCTGCCGGAAGGCCAGGTTGTCCTGGCGGGCGGCGATGCCCCGGACCGGGTAGGCCACGTCGGCGCTGGCCAGGCCCGAGGTGGCCACCTGGTAGAGCAGCGGCTGGAAGGTGTGGAAGTTGTTCTGGTCCACGAGCGTCACGTCGACGGGCGCCTTCGCCAGCTCCCGTGCCGCAGCGAGGCCACCGAACCCCGCCCCGATGATCACCACCTTCAGCCGTTCCATGGGACCAGCCTACGGACGCGAGACCCGGCTTTGTGCGTGAGTTCACAAAGTTGCTCCCGCCTTCGCGACGTCGCTCCGCAGGGCACACTGGCCCGGTGAGCGCTGGGTACTCGGGCACGCCGCTGGCCAAGAAGCTCGGCATCGCGCCCGAGCGGACGGTGTGCGTGCTGGGTGCCCCCGACGGCTTCCTCGACGTGCTCGCCACCACGCTCCCCGACGGCGTCCCCGTCCGGACCCGAGCCGCCGGGACGGCCGACGTGATCGTCGCCTTCCACACCTCGCGGGCGAAGCTCGAGGCACGGGTCGACGCGCTGCTGCGGGTGCTCGACGTGGACGGCGGCCTCTGGATCGCATGGCCGAAGCGAGCCAGCGGGATGGCGACCGACATCACCGAGGACACGGTGCGCGAGGTGTTCCTGCCCCTGGGCCTCGTCGACAACAAGGTGTGCGCGATCGACGACACGTGGTCCGGGCTGCGCGTCGTGTGGCGCAAGGAGCTCCGGGCAGACCGGCGGGCGGCCGGAGCGCGGGGCCGACCGTGATCGGCTGCTACCCCGGCTCGTTCGACCCGCCCACGGTCGCCCACCTCGCCGTGGCCGAAGCCGCCGTCGCCGCCGCCGCGCTGGATCGGCTCGACCTGGTCATCAGCCGTGCCGCCCTGGGCAAGGAGCACCTCGACGAGCGGTCGCTCGAACGACGCCTCGCCACGCTCGACGCCGTCGCCGCCACCCGCCCGTGGCTCGGGGTCGCCGTCACCGACGCCCGGCTCATCGCCGACATCGCCCGGCCCTACGACGCGGTGGTGATGGGCGCCGACAAGTGGCGTCAGGTGACCGACGCCGCCTGGTACCACGACGAGGCCGAGCGCGACGCCGCCCTGGCCGCCCTCCCGCTGGTCCTCGTGGCACCACGCGGTGATGATCGTCCCGACGGCGTCCGGCTCCTCGACGTCGATGGCGCCCACCTCCACGTGAACGCCACCGCCATCCGCGACGGGGCCGCCCACGCCGACGGCTGGGTCCTCCCCGAAGCCGCCCACCTCCACCGCCCGGACGCCTGACCGTGCTGTTCCCGGCACCGCTCTGGCCGAGGCTCGCGTCCGGGGAGGTGACGGTGGCCTAACGGGCCGGCGAGCCGCCCGACCGGCCGCCTCCCGCCAGCTGACCCACCGCGCCCGGCGGCTGGCAACGGGGGCACCAGTAGGTGCTGCGGTTCTGGTCGCCGTGGCGCACCATGCGGATGGGCGTGCCGCACCCCCGGCAGGGCTGGCGGGCCCGGCCGTAGACCGCCACCGATCCGGGCGGCCCCGCCACGGTGGTGCGCCGGGTGGTGGTGAGGTTGGCGAGCAGCAGGCGGTTGGCCGACGCCAGCAGCTGCCGCCGCACCGCCACGGGCACGGATCCCACCGGCGCGAACGGATCCACCCGGCCCCGGTGCAGCACCTCGGACTTGTAGACGTTGCCGATGCCCGAGGCCAGGCGCTGGTCCAGCAGAGCGACGGCGATCTCCGTGGCCGGGTCGCACGCCTCCTCGTAGCGGCGGAGCGCCTCGTCGAGATCGGGGTCCGGGGTGCAGAGGTCGGGGCCGAGGTGGCCGACCGGATCGAGGTCGGTGCCCAGGGCACCGCCCGGGTGGTCCCGCCGGTAGGTCTCCACGGTCGGCGCCGAGAAGCACACGGCCTCCCAACCCGGCACCGCCACCAGCGCCCGCAGCAGATGGCGGGGCTTGCGCCACCGCTGACCGGACTCGTAGAGGTGCCACGAGCCCGGCATGCCCAGGTGGGTGCGCAGGGTCAGCCCGCCCTCGAAGTGGATGAGCAGGTGCTTGCCCACGGCCTCCACCCCCTCGATGACCGTGCCCGGCACGGGCCGGTCGCCCCGCAGGCGCGGCGCCTCGAAGCGGGCGAGCGCAGCCCCGGCCAGCGCCGGACGGAGGCGGTTGGCGGTGCGGTGGAGGGTGTCGCCCTCAGGCACCTAGCCGTCCGCGTCCTCGCCGGACCACGCCTCGTCGTCGAGCTTCCACTTCAGCGCCCGCTCCTCGTTGAGCCGGCGCCAGTCCGCCGCCGCCTCCGCCGAGGGGTACGGGCCCAGCGCGTTGTCCGGGTCGTCGCGGACGTCGGCGGCCTCCGCGCGGTCGTGGGTGAGGCACCAGTACCACTCGGTCGAGGTCATGGACCGACGATACCCAGCCCCCTGTCAGGTGAGGAGGGAGACCGCCCGGAAGTACGCCGCGGCGATGCCTCGGCACGCCGTGCGCTGCAGGAACGGCCGGGCGGCGCACGTGGACTCCAGGTCCGTCAGGAACCGCCGGTTGGCGGCCTGGCGGCGGGCCCGGGTGTTGATGCCGCCGCCGGCCTGGCGGTCCAGCCGACGGAGGTTCCGCCAGGCGAAGTCGTGCCGGATGCACGGCACCCGGAAGTCGAAGGCGGGGCCGGCGTTCGGCGCGAACGAGCACAGGTCGGTGCTCACATCCCAGGCGCGGCGCCGGGCGGCATCGGCATCGAGCCGGGCGGACGAGGTGGCGACCCAGCGGTCCACGGTGGCCCGGCTCACGCGGTGGGCGGCGGCCTGCTCGCCCCGCCACCACCGATCGAACGTCGGGAGGGCGGTGGCGTGCACCCGGCGATCGAGCTCGGCCAGCGTGATGGACGGGGTGCAGGCGCTGAGCACCAGGAGGAGGGGGACGAACAGGGCGAGGACGAGGGGGAACGGTGAACGGGCGCGTCGGACCATGGCGGACTCCGAGGACGATGGGACGGTGGGAGGCCCTCGGGGTGGACGGGCGAGCGGGGTGGTCCACCTACGGTCCCACCCGCCGACCCGCCGCACAACGCCGGATGAGTAGCAGTCCGCCGGCGCCGATCAGCGGCCCCGGAGCACCAGGCCCTTGTAGCCGTCGGCGAACCCGGCACCGCGGAGGAGATCGGCGTGGGCGGACTCACGGGCGGGGGCACCGTCGATCTTGGCGATCTCGAACGACCGGCGCTGGCCGCGCCGGACGATGGCGGCCAGCGCGTCGGCCCACCGGCCGTCGACCACCGCCGCCGGGAACGTGAGCAGGCTGCGCCCGCCCTTCTCCACGAAGACGGCGGCCTCGCCGTCGGCCAGGACCACCAGCGCGCCGGCCGCGCGGGCCGGACGACCATCGGTGGGCGGCCAGGGCAGCGAGGCGCCGAACGGCTGGGCCGGGTCCGTGGCCGCCAGCACCACCAGGTCGGGGGCGTCTCGCCCGCCGCGACCGTCCCCGCCGCCGAGGGCGTCGGTGCGCCGCGGCTCCCGGGCCGCCCGGAGCCGGTCCACCGCGCCGGGAAGCGCGAACTGGGCGGCACCCAGCCCGGCCACGAAGTACCCCCGCCGGACGTTGCCGCGCTCCTCCAGCGCCTTGAGCACCGGGTACACGCCGGCGAAGCCGCCCACGATGCCCTCACCCAGCGCGGCCTCGCGGGTGAGGACGCCGTACCGCTCCAGCAGCTGCATGGCCCGGGCGTGGGCGACCTCGGTGTCGGACGCCGACGCCTGGCCGGGCAGCGGCCCGCGGAGCGCGGACACCAGCGACCACCGACCGGCGCCGGTGGGCGGACCGAGCCGGCTCAGCCGACCGGGCCGGGGACGGCCGCGGGGCGCGGCACCCGCCTTGGGCCGCCGGCCACCAGACGCCGCCACGAAGGCGCGCAGCGGCGCCAGCGAATCGTTGGTGACCTCACCCGACCACACCAGGTCCCACAGCGCAGCCAGCACGGTGGCTTCGTCGTAGTTCACCTCAACGGCCGCGCAGGCGCCGACCAGCTCGCCCCAGAACGACGCCCCACGGGCCGCGAGGTGGGCGCGCAGCGCGTCGTGCACCGGCCCATCGGGCCGATCGTCGGCGTCGGGCTCCGGCACGAGCAGGTCGACCTGGTCGCGGAAGACCAGCCGCACCCGGCCGTCGGTGGAGCCAAGCGGCGACGCGCCGAGCCACACCAGGTCGCCCGAGGTGCACAGGGCGTCGAGGTCCGACGGCCGGTAGTCGGCCAGGCGGGAGGGCAGGACGTCGGACTCCAGCACGGAGGCGGGCACCGACGCACCGGCCAGCACGCCCAGCACCTCGACCAGGCCGTCGATGCCGCGCCGGGGCAGGCCCACGCCCTGCCAGGCCGGCAGGAACCGGCCGAGCGCCGCGCCGTCGACCGGCTCCACCTCGGCGCGCAGCGCCGCCAGGGACCGGCGGCGCAGCTGGCGGAGGACCTCCGGGTCGCACCACTCCCGTTCGGCTCCGCCGGGACGGAACTCGCCGCGGACCAGCCGGCCGTCGGCCACCAGGGCGTCGAGCACCGGGCGGACGCGGCCGCCGTCGACGCCGAGGCGCCCCGCCACGTCGCGGTCGAGGAAGGGGCCGTGGGTGCGCCCGTAGCGGACGATCAGGTCCTCCAGCGGGGCGTCGACCGGATCGGTGAACACGCCCGGGAGCCCGACCGGGATGGCACAGCCGAGCGCGTCGCGCAGGCGCCCGGCGTCCTCGGCGGCGGCCCAGCGGCCCTCCCCGCCGACGGCGACGGCGATGACCCGCCGGTCCTCGGCCAGCCGGTCCAGCACGCCGGGGAGATCGTCGGCCAGGCCCGGGTCGGCCCGTTCCGCCAGCTCTGCGACGGTGAGCGGACCCAGCACCCGGAGCAGGTCGGTGACCTCATCGGCGTCGCGCGCCCGGCGGCCGTCGACCAGGCGCTGGAGCTCCCGCTCCAGGTCGTCGAGCACCTGCGGATCCAGCAGGTCGCGCAGCTCCTCGGCCCCGAGCAGCTCCCGCAAGAGGTCGCGGTCCAGCGCCAGCGCCGCCGCCCGGCGCTCGGCCAGCGGGGCGTCGCCCTCGTACATGTAGACGGCGATCCAGCCGAAGAGGAGCGACTGGGCCATGGGCGACGCCTGCGGGGTGTCGACCTCGACCACCCGGACCTTGCGGGAGCGCAGGTCGCGCAGCAGGCCCCGGAGTGCTGGCAGGTCGAACACGTCGTTGCAGCACTCCCGGGTGGCCTCCAGCAGGATCGGGAAGCTCGGGTGCTTGGCCGCGACCGCCAGCAGGTCCGCCGCCTTCTGGCGCTGCTGCCACAGCGGGGTGCGGCGGTCGGGCCGCCGTCGGGGCAGGAGCAGGGCCCGGGCCGCCGCCTCCCGGAACCGCGACGCGAACAGCGCCGTGCCGGGGAGCATCGAGATGATGATCTCGTCGATGTCGTCGGGGTCGATGAGCAGCTCGTCGGTGGGGAGCTCGTCGACCGCTTCGGGCAGGCGGAGCACGATGCCGTCGTCGCTCCACATGAGCTCGACCTCCATCCCCCACCGCTCCGCCAGGCGGGCCCGCAGGGCCATGGCCCACGGGGCGTGCACCTGGGCCCCGAACGGCGAGAGCACGCAGATGCGCCAGTCGCCGATCTCGTCGCGGAAGCGCTCCACCACGATGGTGCGATCGTCGGGGACGGCGCCGGTGGCGTCGGCCTGGTCGGCCAGGTAGCCGAGCAGGTTCTCGGCCGCCCACGGGTCGAGGTCGTGGCGCTCCTGCAGCCGCTGGACCGCCGCCTCCTCCGGGAGCGCCCGGATCTCGCGGACGAACTCGCCGAGGGCGGCGCCGAGCTCCAGGGGGCGGCCGGGCCCGTCCCCGTGCCAGAACGGCATCTTCCCGGGCTGCCCGGGGGCCGGGGTGACGATGACGCGCTCGTGGGTGATGTCCTCGATGCGCCAGGTGGAGGCACCCAGCAGGAACGTCTCCCCGGGGCGCGACTCGTACACCATCTCCTCGTCGAGCTCGCCGACCCGCGTGCCGTCGGGCAGGAACACCCCGTAGAGCCCGCGGTCGGGGATGGTGCCGCCGGAGGTGACCGCCAGGCGCTGCGCCCCGGCTCGGCCCCGGATGAGGTCGGAGCCTCGGTCCCACACCACCCGGGGCCGCAGCTCGGCGAACTCCTCGGACGGGTACCGGCCGGCCAGCAGGTCCAGCACGGCCTCCCACACCTCGTCGCTGAGCTCGGCGAAGGGCGCCGCCCGGCGCACCAGGGCCGCCAGGTCCGACACCTTCAGCTCATCGAGGGCGACCGACGCCACCACCTGCTGGGCCAGCACGTCCAGCGGGTTGCGGGGGTAGTGGGTGTGCTCGATGAGGCCGTCGTGCATGCGCTGGGTCACCACGGCCGCCTCCACCAGGTCCGCCCGGTGCTTGGGGAAGACCTTGCCCTTGCTGGGCTCCCCCACCTGGTGGCCGGCGCGGCCGATGCGCTGGAGACCCCGGGACACGGCGCCGGGCGACTCCACCTGGATGACCAGGTCCACCGCGCCCATGTCGATGCCGAGCTCCAGCGACGACGTGGCCACGAGGCCGCGGAGCCGACCGGACTTGAGCTCGTCCTCGATGATCAGCCGGCGCTCCCGCGACAGCGACCCGTGGTGCGCCTTGACCAGCTCCACGTCCGCGGGCGGTGCCCCCACGGCTTCAGCGGCCACGAACCGGCCCGCCGCGGCGTCGGGGGCGGCGCCGCCGGCCGCCTGCTCGTCCTGCTCCGCCGCCAGCTCGTTGAGCCGGGTGGCGAGGCGCTCCGCCAGGCGTCGGGCGTTCACGAAGATGAGCGTGGAGCGGTGCTCCTGCACCAGCTCCAGCAGGCGCGGGTGCATGGCCGGCCAGATGGAGCGGCGGACGGGGCCGGCGGCTGCCGGGCCGCCGCCCACCGGGCCCTCCACCACGGTGCCGAGCGACGCCATGTCCTCCACCGGGACGATGACCTCGACCTCCAGCGGCTTGCGGCTGCCGGCGTCGACCACCGTGACCGGGCGCCGCTTCCCCGGGGCGGCGTATCCGCCGAGGAAGGTGGCGATCTCCTCGAGCGGGCGCTGGGTGGCCGACAGCCCGATGCGCTGGGGCGGGACGGCGCAGCGGGCCTCGAGCCGCTCCAGGGTGAGGGCGAGGTGCGACCCCCGCTTGGTGGCGGCGAGGGCGTGGATCTCGTCGATGATGACGGCCTCCACGTTGACCAGCGTGTCCCGGGCCGCCGACGTGAGCATGAGGTACAGGGACTCGGGCGTGGTGATCAGCAGGTCCGGCGGGTTGCGGGCCAGGCGGCGGCGCTCGTCGGCCGGGGTGTCACCCGTGCGCGACCCCACGGTGGGCACGTGCACCGGGTGCCCGGCCCGCTCGGCGGCATGCGCGATGCCCACCAGCGGCGCCCGCAGGTTCTTCTCGACGTCGACCGCGAGGGCGCGCAGGGGCGACACGTACAGCAGGCGGGTGCGGGCCTTGGCGTCAGGCGGCGGCGTGGTGCGCAGCCGGTCGATGCCCCACAGGAACGCGGTGAGGGTCTTGCCCGACCCGGTGGGGGCCAGGATCAGCGTGTGGTCGCCGGACGCGATGGCCGGCCACCCCTGCTCCTGCGCCTGCGTGGGCGCCGGGAACGAGGTGGCGAACCAGTCCCGGACAGGGGGCGAGAAGAGGTCCAGCGCAGCGATCCCTGCAGCCTACGGAGGAGGTCTGACAGCGGGACCGGGCGCCGGCCCGCCCGCTCACATGTCGGGCAGGTCGCAGTGCTCCTGGAGATCGGTGAGCAGCGCCTCGAACTCGGCATCGGAGTCACCCGAGCTGAACGACTTGGCCAGGAGGTCGTCGGCCAGGTCCAGGTCGATGTTCTGGGCGGCGCACTCCTGCACGTCGCTACCGAGACCCTCGGTGAGGGCGGTGGCCAGCGCCGTGTAGATGTCGAAGTCGCAGGCCGAGAAGGCGTCGATCAGCTGCAGCGCCTGCTCCTCGGAGATGCCCACGTCCGAGGGGTCGAACCCGGGATCGGAGGCGTCCTCCACCGTGATGCCGGCCTCGTTGAGGGCGTTGACCGTGAACGCGGTGACGAACTTCGGGGCGACGCACTCGGCGGCGTCGTCGGGCAGCACCAGGTCGCCGTTGGACTCGTCGCCGGAGCTGAGGCTGGTGACGAACGCCGCCTCGTACTCGTCTCGGGTCACCTCGCCGCCGCTGTCACCACCGTCGTCGGTGGTGGTGGTGTCGTCGGCCACGGTGGTGGTGGCCTCGGCCTTGGTCGTGGTGGTGGTGTCGGCGCCTTCGGAGCCGCTCGAGGTGCCGCAACCGGCGGCGACGAGGGCGAGCACGAGGGCGCAGGTGAGGGCCAGGAGCTTCCGCATGAGGGTGACCCTAGGGGAACCCAGGGTCCCGCACCGCCGGACGAGGCGGTACCCTCGCAGCGTGGCTGAGTTCCAATCCCGTGAGTACCACCCCGCGTTCGAGGAGTACTGCGAAGCGATCTTCGAGCTGCACGAAGACGACGTGGAGGTGATCCAGGCCCGCATCGCGGAGCGCCTCGGCGTGTCGCGGCCCGCGGTCTCCGAGATGACCCGCCGCATGGAGTCCGAAGGCCTGGTCGACATCGACCGCACCATCCGCCTCACCGAGTCGGGCTCGGTCCTGGCCGAGCGGGTCGTGCGCCGCCACCGCCTGGCCGAGCGCCTCCTCACCGACATCCTGGGCCTGTCGTGGGCCGATGCCCACACCGAGGCCGGCCGCTGGGAGCACGTCATCTCCGACGCGGTCGAGGCCGCCATCATCCGGCTCCTCGACGACCCCACCACCTGCCCGCACGGCAACCCCATCCCCGGCACCGCCTACAAGGCGCCCGACACCGTGGCCCTCTCGGACCTCGGCGTCGGCCAGGGCTTCACCGTGATGCGCATCCCCGAGGAGCTGGAGTTCACGCCCGGCCTCCTGGAGTTCCTGGAGGACGCGTCCATCCAGCCCGGTCACCAGGGCACCGTCACGGCCAGCTCGCCCGACGGCACCACCACCGTCGAGATCGACGGCCGCCACGTGGGCGTGGGCTCGTTCGCCAGCGCCCGCATCCTCGTCGCCGACGTCTGATCCGACGCCCGCCCGACCCGCCTCGGGTCAGCCGACGGACTGCGGCTCCGGCGCGTCGACGGGTGCCAGCACGTCGGGCAGGTCGCCGGCGTGCACCACGGTGAGCAGCTTGGTGGCCCGGGTGAGGGCCACGTAGAGCGCCCGCATGCCCTGGGCCTCCTCGTCGAGGATGCCCGCCGGATCGACCACCACCGTGGCGTCGAGCTCCAGGCCCTTCACGATGCCGACCGGCACCACCGTGACCTGGTGGTTGAGCCCCTGCTCGATGGCGACGCCGTGGTCGATGCCGATGGCGGTGAGGGCGGCCGAGCACTCGTCCACGCGCGACGCCGGGCAGATGACCCCGACGTTGCCGTTGTCGACCGCGGCGATCTCCTCCCGCACGGCCTGCGCCGTGGCCGGCCCGAGCGGCACCCCGTCGTCGACCCGCACGAACTGCGGCGCCCGGCCGTCCTGGCGCACCGAGACGGGCGCCCGGAGGTCCGGGGCGGAGCGGGCCAGCACCCGGGCCGCCAGCTCCATGTTGGGGGCCGGGATGCGGTAGCCGACGGTGAGCTGCTCCCGGCGGGCCGGGCGGCGGTCCGGCAGCAGCGCGAGGATCTCGTCCCAGTCGGCGTGGGCCCAGGCACCGGTGGACTGGGCGATGTCGCCCACCACGGTGAGCGAGCCGTTGAGCGAGCGTCGGCTGATCATCGCCAGCTGCATCGGCGACAGGTCCTGCGCCTCGTCCACCACGATGTGGCCGTAGGTGCGGATCTCGTCGTCGTCGCGCTTCTGCTTGCGGGGCTTCGGGCCGAGCAGGGCGCGGGCCTCGTCGAGCAGGGGCACGTCGTCGTGGGTCCACACCACGTCGTCGACCGAGGCGGCCCGGGGGCGGTGCAGCAGCTCGACGCGCTCCTTGGGGAGCAGGCGGCCGGCCGCCAGGTACAGCAGCGCCTTGGAGCCGAAGAGGTCGTGGAGCAGCTGGGCGGGCGTCAGCACCGGCCACATCTCCTCGAGCGCCGCCCGGACGTCGGGGTGCCGGCGGACCTGCCGCCACACCTCGCCCGGGTCCAGGGGCGTGTGGGCCGATTCGGCCAGGTGGAACGCCACCTCCTTCTCCACGAAGCGGCGCCCCGCGTTGTGGTAGCGGAAGCGGCGGCGGGCGTCGCGGACGATGTCGCCCGAGACCCCGACGGAGAGGGTGAGCGTCTGGAGGCCGAGCCCGACCCGGAGGGGCCGGCGCAGCGCCCGCTTGCGGTCGCGGACGGCCTTGGCCAGCACCTTGCCCATGATCTCGTGACCCTTGAGCCGGGCCACGGCCTCGCGGTCGCGGCCGCGGATCTTCACGCCGTCGACCAGGTCGGCCAGCACCGCCAGCTCCACGCCGGACTCGCCCAGCGACGGCAGCACCTGCTCGATGTAGGCGAGGAACAGCCGGTTGGGTCCCACCACCAGCACGCCCTGGTCCTCCAGCGGGAAGCGGTGCGTGTACAGCAGGTAGGCGG
Source organism: uncultured Acidimicrobiales bacterium (assembly GCA_937926025.1). Taxonomy (GTDB): domain Bacteria; phylum Actinomycetota; class Acidimicrobiia; order Acidimicrobiales; family Iamiaceae; genus Aquihabitans. The sequence goes on along the minus strand of CALANQ010000250.1, from coordinate 280 downwards.
CGCGGTGGAGCGCGACCACCGTCTTGCCGGTGCCCGGGCCGCCCTGCACCACCAGGACCCCGGGCAGCGGGGCCCGGATGATCTCGTCCTGCTCGCCCTGGATGGTGGCGACGATGTCGCCCATCCGCCCGGACCGGGCCGTCTCCAGCGCGGCGATGAGCGTGCCCTGCCCCTGGAGGCCGGCGCCCTCGCCCAGGTCCAGCGCGTGCTCGCCGAACAGCTCGTCCTCGATGCCCAGCAGCTGGCGGCCGCGGGTGGCGAAGTAGCGGCGGCGGGCCAG
>CALANQ010000249.1 GCA_937926025.1 uncultured Acidimicrobiales bacterium | reverse complement strand
GCGTCCAGAGCAGGATCGAGCCCTCCAGCGCGGACCACAGGGTGGCGACGTTGTACAGCGCGGGGGTCTTGGTGGACCCGTTGTCGGCGACGAACTCCAGCGAGAAGTCCCGGGTGATGAGCGCCCGCTCCATGGCGGCGAACGACACCAGGGCGGCGCCGAGGATCATCCACGCATAGGTGCGCGACATGCGCAGCAGGTCGGCGCGGTGGTTCTTCAGGCCGATGGCCAGCGTGACGATGGCGCCGAGGCACCCGACGAAGCCGAGGACCACACCGCCGAACCCGAGCGCGGCGTTCACGTGTTGGTGCTCTGCTCTTCGTCGACGCGGTCGGGGTGCTCCTCGTCGTAGTCCTTGTAGTCCGCGTCGTGCTTCACGAGAAGCCTGTCGCTCTCGAAGGTGGTGCCGGCCTCGTTCCAGTGGCCCTCGGCCACGACCGGGATGCCGGCCTTGAACATGGCGGGCTCGCTGCCCGTGTGGCGCACCGCCACGTCCACGCCGTTGTACTGGACCTTGAAGAGGGTGGCGGCGCCGTCCTCCTTCGGCTTGCCCACGACGGTGCCCTGGAGGCGGAACCGCTTGGTGCCGAGGCTGGCCTGCTCGGCCACGGCCTCGTCGGCGTTCTTGAAGTACAGCGACGCGCCGCGCGCCTGCAGGGCGATGGCCCCCACGACCAGGCCCAGGAGCACCAGCACCACGATGGGCGCCCAGCGGCGCCGGGCGGTGCGGGCGCGGCGGACCGGTGCGTCGTCGCGCGGCGTGAGGTCCAGGCCGCCCTCGTCGAGATCCCGGTCGTCGGGCAGGTCGGGGGTCACGACGACCACCGCCGGTCCTCGGGCGGGAGCTGCCGGTTGACCTTGCGCCCCTTGGCGATGACCCACGCGGCGTAGCCGCCGAGCAGGCCGACGGCGGCGCCGTAGGTGGCGGCCACGTAGGTCCAGGGGCTCGCCTCTGCGAGCACGACACCCATCACGATGCTCCCTCGGTGTGGACGGACGGCGGAACGGCTCCGCCGTCGGCGCGGGCTTCGGCCCGCCGTTCGGCCAGCGCCAGGTCCAGGCCCTTGGCCTCCAGCGCCGCCTCGGCGAACGCCAGGCGGAACCGGTGCATCATCAGCCAGACGTACAGCATCATCGCCACGACCATCCCGAACATCAGGGCGAAGAGGCGCAGGCCGTCGATCTGCGGGTCGAGGCTGGCCACCGTGGCGGTCTGGTGGAGGCTGCGCCACCAGTCCACCGAGTAGTGGACGATGGGCACGTTGATGAAGGCGATGATGCCGAGGATCGCCGACTGCTTGGCCCGCGAGGTGGGGTCGAGGATGGCCCGGCGCAGCGCCAGGTAGCCGACGTAGAGCACGAACATCAGCGCCGTGCTGGTGAGGCGCGGGTCCCACTCCCACCAGGTGCCCCACGTGGTGTGGCCCCAGATCGAGCCGCTCATCAGCGTGAGGATCACGAAGATCACGCCGATCTCCGCCGATGACGCCGCCAGGGCGTCCCAGCCCGTGGTGCGCTTCCAGAGGTACATGGCGCTGGCCACGGCCGTGACGAAGAACGCCGTGTAGCAACCGATGGCCGACGGCACGTGGATGTACATGATCCGCACCAGCTGGCCCTGGGCGTCGAGGCTCTTGTCGGGCTCCGACGCGATCAGCGCCACGTACAGGAACACCGCCACGGACACCAGCAGCACGATGCCGAGGATGCGGCTGCCGCGAGACGCGGTGCCGTCCGGGTGCCGGCGGAGGAGGCCGGCACCGGTGTCGGTTGAGGGGGACGTCACGATTCCTCCAGGAGGGGTTCGAAGGCAAAGATCCCGATCGCGAGGTAAAGGACGGAGAAAGCAGCCAGCAGGCCGCACCACTTCCAGCCTTCGCCCGAGGCGTCGGCGTAGGCCGCCGAGAACGCCTCGGTGCCGGCGATGAGGACCGGCGCCACGACGGGGAGCATGAGGATGGGGAGCAGGGTGTCTCGCACCCGCAGCCCAGCGGCCAGGACGCCGTACAGGCTCCCGGCGGCGGCCAGGCCGGCGGTGGCCAGGACCATGGTGACCACGATCAGCAGGCCGCCGTGGGGCGTGGCGCCGTAGAGCACGGTCACGCCGAGGAACAGCACGATCTCCAGCACCAGCAGGTGGAGGCCGATGCCGGCCGCCTTGCCGAGGAAGATCCCGGCCGGATCGAGGTCCGAGAGGCGCAGGGCGTCGATGACGCCGTCGGCCGTCTCCACCGCGTAGGCGCGCTGGATGGCGAGCAGCATGGAGAACAGCACGGCCAGCCAGAACAGGCCGGGGGTGGCCTCCTCGAGGATCCGGCGGTCCGGGTCCAGGGCGAAGGCGAACAGGATCAGCACCAGCAGGGCGAACGGCAGGATCTGGCTGAACGTGACGCGGCTGCGCCACTCCAGGCGGAGGTCCTTGCCCACGACCATGGCGGCGTCGCGCAGCATCGAGTCCGCGGCGAGCTCAGGCAACGGGCACCTCCGGGGCGGACACCGGGAAGCGGCCGTTGACGGTGCCGCCGGCCACGGTGACGGACCGGTGGGCGACGGCCTCGGCCCGGTCGAGCTCGTGCGAGGCGAACAGCACGGTGGCCCCGGCGGCGACGGCGTCGACCATGAGGCCGTCGACCAGGTCGCGGCCGTCCTGGTCCAGCGCGGCGTGGGGCTCGTCGAGCAGCCACAGCCGGGGCCGGCGGGCCACCAGGATGGCCAGGGCGGTGCGACGGCGCTGACCGGCCGACAGCTTGGCCACGGGCACCTGGGCGAGGCGCCCG
>CALANQ010000248.1 GCA_937926025.1 uncultured Acidimicrobiales bacterium | reverse complement strand
CCGCCGCTGGCACCCGAGGCTGAGCACGGCGACCAGCGCCGTGTCCTGCTCCCGGTAGACCCGGTCGCCGTGCCAGGCGACGCTGTCTCGACCGTCCCGGTAGAGGTTGGCACCCAGGGCGTCGAACCGGACGCCGTAGCGACCGTGCAGGGCCCGGGCGATGGCCCGGGCCTCCGACGGCCACCGGTTGCGGTCGTCGGCGCCCCACCAGTGCGACAGGCGGGGCTCGGGCACCACCTTCTCGTACATCGGCACCTCGCGCTCCTGCCAGGTGACCGTGGTGAGGAGCCGCTCGAACAGCGTGTCGGCCCCGCTCATCCAGCCCGGCGCCACGTCGACCCACGCCCCGTCGCCCAGGTCGATGCGCTCCACGGACGCGAACCCGAAGTCCGGTGCCGGCTCGGCGTCGCCGAACAGCGAGGCCTGCCAGTCGAGCGACGGGGGAGCAGCGACCCGGGAACCCACCCCGCCAGGCTACCGCACCAGATCGAACAGGTGTTCGTGGGTCAGCCGAGGGCGCCGGTCTCGCGGAGCTTGGCGATGTCGTCGTCGGACTTGCCGAGCAGGTCGCGCAGGACCTCGTCGGTGTGCTGGCCGACGGTGGGGGCCTTCTCGGGGAGCGGGACGTCGATGTCGAGGTACTTGATCGGCGACGGCTGCTGCTCGGCGCCGAGGCGCTCGGCGGGGATCCACTCGAAGCGGGCCTGGAACTGCCGGTCGTCCTTCAGCGTCTGGGGCGTGTTGACGTTGATGATGGGGACGTTGATCTCGAGACCGAGGTCCACCCACTCCTTGGCGGGACGGGTGAGGAAGATCTCCTTCAGCTGCTGGCGCAGCTCCACGTTCCCCACGGCGTGGTCGGCGAACTTGGCGCCTGGGTTCTGCTCGAACAGCTCGGGGCGGCCGACGCCGCGGCAGAAGTTCTCCCAGAACTCGCGCTCGGAGGCCTGGAGCAGGACGAAGCCGCCGTCGGAGGCCTCGTAGAACTGGTAGCGGACGCCGTCGCGCATGCCGGCGGTGCCGGGGGCGCGGCGCACGTAGTTGTCCGAGGCGTTGCCGGTGACCTCGTCCTCGGGGCGCTCGTAGGCCTTCCAGCTCTCGGAGCGGTACCAGTCCATGGCTGCTGCGGCATCGGACTGGGCGATCTCGAGGCGGCAGCCCTCGCCGGTGGCGCGGGCCTTGATGACGCCGGCCAGCACGCCCAGCGCACCGAACAGGGGTCCGGCGTGGATGCCCATCGACGGGTGCTCGGGGATGGCGGCGAAGCCGTCCTCGGTGATCTCGGGCTTCACCAGGCCGGCCCACACGTCGTAGGCGACGCCGTGGCTGGGCAGTTCCGCGTAGGGCCCGGTCATGCCGTAGCCGGAGATGGTGCAGAACACGATGGCCGGGTTGACCTCGCGCAGCTTGTCGTAGCCGAGGCCGCGGCGCTCGAGGCCGCCGGGGCGCATGGCCTCGATCACGACGTCGGCGTCTCGGACGAGGTCGAGGTAGGTCTGGACGGCCTCGGGGTTGCGGAGGTCGAGGGTGATGGACTTCTTGCCCCGGTTGAGGTGGAGGTGCATCAGCGAGACGCCCTCCACGATGGGCCACGTCATCTGGCGGATGTAGTCGCCGGAGGGCGCTTCGACCTTGATGACCTCGGCGCCGAGGTCGCAGAGCTGGGTGGTGATGGCGGCGGGGCCGAGCATCGAGCTCTCGATGATGCGGACGCCCGCGAGCGGGCCGGTGCTGGAAGACATGGTGACCTCGGGCTGACGAAATCTGACGGTCCGTCAGATTAGCGAACCGTCCGAGTTCGGCCCACCTCCGCGGTGCGGGCCGGCACCCCTCAGCAGGTGATGGTGCCCGTGACCTCGATGTCTCCGTCGGTGGTGGTGCCCGAGAAGGTGGCGCCGCTGTCGTCGTGCGTGCCGGTGGTCTTGGGCACCGAGTACTCCTGGCCGTCGACGGCGAAGGTGGCGAACGCCTGGTCTCCGTCGCCGAAGTCGCCGTCGGCCTCGGGCATGTTGGACCCGAAGTAGTCGGGCTTGGTGCCGCTGAAGTCGGGACCGGTGACCACGCCGATGTTGACGGCGAAGTAGCCGCCCTGGGTCTCGCAGTCGCCACCGGAGAGCGTGTACTCGTCGCCGCCGACCGTGAGCTCGACCTTGGCCGAGCCGTCGCAGAACGTGCGGATGACGTCGTCCTCGCCGGCCGTGTAGCCGTCGCAGCTCTCCGCCTCGTCGGCGTCCTCCTCCGTCTTGGTCTTCTCGCCGTCGACCCCGGTCTTGCTGCCGGTGGAGCTGTCGGAGCTGGCCGAGCAGGCGCTGAGGGCGAACAGCGTGGCGAGGACCGCGACGAGGGCGATGAGCAGGCGCTTCGGCATCGAAGGCTCCTTGGGGTGAGGTGGCGGCCAGATCGTAGGTCTGCGACCGCGGGTCGTGACGGGGCGAGCGGTGGCGCCGGATCGGGGGTAGGTTGGAAAACGAGAACACGTTCTCGTTTTCCAACCGCTCAGCGGCAGTCAGGGGCAGTGATGGGCACGGTCGACTTCGACGTCTTCGACGCCGACAACCACTACTACGAGGCGCCGGACGCGTTCACCCGCCACCTCGATCCGCGCATGCACAAGCGGGCCATGCAGTGGGCCGAGGTCGACGGTCGGACCCGCCTCGTGGTCGCCGGCCGCATCAACCGGTTCATCCCGAACCCGCAGTTCGACCCGGTCGCCCGACCCGGGTGCCTCGACGAGTACTTCCGCGGCCGCTCACCGGCGGACGACATCCGCGGCGCGTTCGGCCAGCTCGAGCCGATCAGCCCGGCGTACCGGGACCGCGACGCCCGCCTCGCCGTCATGGACCAGCAGGGCATCACCGGGTGCTTCATGTTCCCCACGCTCGGCGTCGGCATGGAGGAGGCGCTGGTCGACGACCCCGACGCCGCCCACGCGGCCTTCCGTGCGTTCAACCGCTGGGTCGACGAGGACTGGGGCCTGCACTTCCAGGACCGCATCTTCGGGGCGCCGTACCTCACCCTCCTCGATCCCGATCAGGCGCTCGACGAGGCCCGGTGGGCGGTGGAGCAGGGGTGCCGCGTCGTGGTGATGCGGGCCGGGCCGATCATGCACCCGTCCGGCGGCCGGTCGCCCGGCGACCCCCTCTACGACCCGATGTGGCAGGTGCTGGCCGACGCCGGCGTCACCGTCGCCTACCACTCGGGCGAGGCCGGGTACGGGCGGTACGTCGTCGACTGGGGCGAGTCCGCCGAGTTCGAGGCCTTCCGCCGGACCCCGCTGTACGGCATCCTCACCTCGGACCGGGCCATCTCGGACACCATCGCCGCGCTCATCTGCCACGGCGTCTTCGACCGGTTCCCGGCGCTGCGGGTGGCCACCATCGAGAGCGGCTCGGAATGGGTGCACCCGCTCATCAAGAAGCTGGGCAAGGCGCACTCCATGACGCCCGGCGCCTTCGCCGTCGATCCGGTCGAGCGGCTGCGCTCCAACGTGTGGGTCGCGCCGTACTACGAGGACGACATCCGGCACCTCGCCGATGCCCTCGGCTCGTCGCACGTGCTGTTCGGCTCCGACTGGCCGCACGCAGAAGGGCTTGCCGATCCCAAGTCCTTCGTGGATGATCTGCAGGGGTTCTCGGACGATGAGATCCACCAGATCATGCGGACCAACGCGGAGGCCCTCAGCGTCCCGCCAACCTGACCTGGGCGACCTACCACCCCCCAGGGGGTCGCCACGTGGCGAACTCGCCCGTTCCTGCCTTGCTGGACGACGCAGGAGCGGGCGGTTTCGCGCCGGTGCGGAGCGGCGTCCGGGCACCGGTCCCTCAGGCCGGTGTCGAACCCGGGACGGTTCCCATAGGGTCCGGGCATGGGCGATGACGTGTTCCCGGACCGGTCGATGGCGCTGCGGGACAAGCTCGCCTGGATGATCGAGACCACCGGGTGGCTGCTGGAGCCGGTCGGCGCCAACACGGCGACCGACCCGCCCTTGCCCGGGTACGGCTACACCATCGGCTTCGAGCAGACCTTCGGGTTCCCCGAGGTGGTCATCGTCGGGCTGAAGCCCGTGGCGGCCAAGGGCCTGGCCGGCATGATCGCCGATCTGCTCCGCGGTGGGACCCAGATCCCGGTCGGCGAGCTGTTCCGCGGCCTCTACGACGGCGAGCAGCGGGCCGGGCTCCTCCCCGTCGACCTCGATGCGATGGGGGAGATGTTCGAGTCAGCCACCGCCTGGTACGGCGACGAGCCGTACCGCATGGTGCAGCTGGTGTGGCCCGATCGCGGCGGGTGGCTGCCCTGGGAGGACGGGTTCGATCCGAGCCTGGCCGGCGTCCAGCTGCTGCTCGGCGATCCACCGGCCTGAAGAAAATCCTGCGGATCGTGTTTGGGCGCAGCCGAACGGGGGCATGGTGCGCCTCGTCAGGCGCCCGGCACGTCTCCTCCCCCCATCGTGCCGGCGCCTGGCCAGCTCTCCGCCATCCCCGCAAGGCACGGGTCGCAGCCGGTGGGCCGGCCCCCGGTTTCTGACACACTGTCAGATGTGAGCAAGGGGACTGTTTCGGACACATACAACTTCGCGGACCTGTGGGAGTCGATCTGGCCCCGGTGCCCGGAGCGGGTCGCCCTGGTGTGCGGCCCGCAGACCCGGACCTACGCCGAACTGGCCGAGCGGGCCAACCGCCTCGCCAACCACCTGCGCGAGGCGGGTGTCGGCCCCGGCGACCGGGTCGGGCTGTTCCTGCGGAACGACGCCGCCTACCTGGAGGCGATGCTGGCGGCGTTCTCGCTGCGGGCGATCCCGGTGAACATGAACCACCGCTACACCGGTGCCGAGCTGGGCTACCTGCTGGAGGATTCCGGTGCGGTGGCGCTGCTGGTGCACGAGACCCTCACCGGTGCCGTGGCGTCGGTGCCGGGTGGCATCGAGGGCATCCGCTCGCTCCTGGTCGTGCCCGATCCGGATCCGGCCACGGTGAGCGGCGAGGTCGTGGCCCTGCCCGAGGCCCGCAGCTACGAGGCGGTGCTGGCGGCCGCGTCGCCGGCTCCGGTGGAGACCGCCGGGCGGTCGGGCGACGACACCTACCTCATGTACACGGGAGGGACCACCGGTCGGCCGAAGGGCGTGGTGTGGCGCCAGGAGGATGCGTTCTTCGCCTGCATCGGCGGCGGTGATCCGATGCGCCTGGTCGGCCCGATCGACTCGCCGGACCAGCTGCCCGACCGGATGGTCGAGGCCTTCTGCTACCTGCCGCTGGCCCCGCTGATGCACGCGGCGGCGCAGTGGACGACGTTCTCGTGGCTCCTGGCCGGCGGCAAGACGGTCCTGATGCCGGGCGCGCTGGACCCGGAGGCGGTGTGGGATGCCGTCGACGAGCACCAGGTCAACTCGCTCACCGTGGTGGGCGATGCGGTGGCTCGGCCGCTGGTGTCGGCCTGGGAGGCGAACCCGGGCCGCTGGCAGGCGGCCGGCCTGTTCGCCATCTCCAACGGCGG